>CAYJWM010000070.1:0-6040 GCA_964373885.1 uncultured bacterium
CTTCTCGCAAAAAAAACTGGCGCTCAGACCGTTTTTGATGGATTTGCTGGGACAACGCGTGTTTCTCAGGCATTCGCGAAGAGTGGATACACCGTAATCGCTAACGATATATCTGTATGGTCAAACGTATTCGGAATGTGCTATTTGAAAAATAGCTACGATCGTAATCACTATCAACAGATTATAGATCATTTGAATAATTTGCCGGGGAAGGACGGCTGGTTTACCGAGCGATATGGAGGAGAAGAAAATAGCGATTCGCCTGACGGCCGTTGTTTAAAAAAGCCGTGGCAAATTCACAACACAAGAAAACTCGATGCGATAAGAGAAGAAATCGATAATGTTTCTCTTTCTGAAGTTGAAAAAGCTGTGCTTTTGACAAGTCTTATCCTCGCTTTAGATGAAGTAGACAGTACGATCGGGCATTACGCTTCATATTTGAATGATTGGTCGCCAAGATCTTATAAGACAATGAAGATGCGAATTCCCTTGATTTTCCCTAACACAAAAAATCATCAGGTGTTTCATGGCGATATTTTTAACATTGCAAATAAGGTTGAAGCTGACTTGGCTTATTTTGATCCTCCGTACGGCTCGAATAACGAAAAAATGCCTCCGTCAAGAGTAAGATATGCTGCCTATTACCACATTTGGACGACGATATGTTTAAATGACAAACCGGCTCTTTTTGGAAAAGTTAATAGGCGACTTGACTCGTCAGACAAAATAGCCGCCTCTATTTTTGAAGACTATAACAGGGGCGCTTCAGGCAGATTTATTGTTGTTGAAGCCATAGAAAAGTTAATCCGCGAGACCAGATCAAAGCATGTCATTCTTTCTTACAGCTCGGGGGGGCGCGCTACCGCAGAAGAACTGCGAGAAGTGCTGGAGTCAGCCGGAGAAATCGAGGATTTTGTCTCAATCGATTACAAAAAGAATGTTATGGCTACGATGCGGTGGACAAACGGTTGGATTAAGGAAGTGGATGAACCGAACAAAGAGTACCTTTTTCTTTTGAGAAAAAGGTACTAAAAATGGGACTGACTCGCCGCGTCCATTGATGATGGGTGGTTCGTTTAGCGTCCATCCCGGGGATAAAAAATGAATCTGATTTGTATCGGTTCAAACCATAAAGTGTGTCCGGTTGAAATCCGGGAGAAAATCGCTTTCTCGGAAGCCGAGGCGGCTTTGGCGCTCACCCGGATGCGCGAATTGGACGGGTTGAGAGAATGGTTTATTTTGTCCACCTGCAACCGCGTCGAACTTTACGCGCGCAGCACGGCGGAATCCGAGGAAAGTCTGATTTTCTTTTTGGCCGATTTTCACGGCGTTTCGGCCGGTGAACTCAAGCCCTATTTGTACCGCCTGCATGGTGAAGAGGTGGCCAAACATCTTTTTCGGGTGACCAGCGGACTGGATTCCTTGGTGGTGGGGGAAAATGAGATTTACGGCCAGGTGCGCCAAGCGTTCCGGCGCGCCAACGAGCTCGGGACGCTTGATTCCATTCTGTATCAATTGGTCGAGCGGGCGCTCCGTGCGGGAAAGCGGGTGCGCTCGGAAACCAAAATCAACGAAGGCGCCGTAAGCGTCTCATCCATCGCGACGGAGCTGGCGGCCAAGATTTTCGGGGCGCTTTCCGACAATCGCGTGCTCATTCTCGGCACGGGGAAGATGAGCGAGCTGACGATGAAACACTTGATCAAAGCGGGTGCCCGGGACATCACCGTCGCAAGCCGCACGTATGAGCGGGCCTGGGAACTTGCGCGCAAATTCGGGGCCCGGCCCATTCGTTTCGATGAATGGCTGAGAGCGCTCCGCCAAAGCGATATCGTGATTTCATCCACTTCCGCGCCTCACCCGATTGTGACGTACGAGGATGTGGTGGCCGTGATGAATGAGCGCCGCCACAAGCCGCTTTTTTTTATCGACATCGCCGTTCCGCGGGACGTGGATCCGCGCGTGGCCCAAATTGACGACGTTTATCTTTACGATATTGACGATTTAAAAACGGTCTCGGAAGCGAATTTGCGGCTCAGGAAACAGGAAGTTTCGAAATGCGAGGCCATTATCGCACGTGAGCTGGAGTCTTTTCATCAGTGGTTTGAATTTTTGGAAGCGGGCCCCGTGATCCAGAAACTGATCGCGTATTTTGACCGCGTCATTGAGGCCGAACTTGAGGGGTCGCAAAAAGCGTTTAAGGGCAAAGAGGCGGACTTAAACGAACTGCTTCATAAAATCAAATCGAACCTGCTTCGCGCGCCGATTGAAAAACTGAAGGAGTCAGCCCAATCGGGATCGATGGAGCGATATCTGGAAACGCTGCACACGCTTTTTCCGTTGGAAGAGGACCGTCCGGCGCCTTCCCGCAGGCGGGTTCGTCCGAGTATTCGGGATGTCCCACAGGGACTATCCCGATCCTAATGAAGAAAATTGATAAATGGGATGAAATCTCTCGTTAAGATCGGCTCCCGCGGCAGTGCGCTTGCCCTGTATCAAACAGAACTGGTTCGTGCCACGTTAAGCTCGCTTTTTCCGCTGGTGACGTTTGAGATCGTCCGCATCAAAACCAAAGGCGATATGATACGCCGCGGTGCCATTCATTCGCTCGGACGCGGTATTTTTACGGGGGAAATTGAAGAAGCGCTGCTTCGAAAAGAAATTGATCTGGCGGTGCACAGCGCCAAAGATCTCGAGACTGCGCTGCCCGCGGGCTTGACGATCAGCGGCGTTTTGGAACGTGAGGATGCGAGGGATTGCCTTGTGGCCAAAAACCATATGACCTTAAACCAACTTTCCCAAGGCGCACGGATTGGCACAAGTTCACCGCGCCGCTCAGCACTTCTCAAGCGTTTGAGGAGTGACATTCAAATCTGTGAGATGCGCGGAAACGTGGATACGCGGCTTCGAAAAATTGAACAGGGAGAATACGACGGGACGATTCTCGCCTATGCGGGCTTGAAACGGCTGGGTTTGGCGAATAAGGTGACGGAAATTTTCAATGAAGAACTATTTCTCCCACAGCCGGGGCAGGGAGCGATTGCGATTGAAATACGCTCGGATGATTCTGAGATGAAGGAGCTGGCGGAGCCGGTCAATCATTGGCCGACTTTTTTCCGGGTATCGGCTGAGAGAAGTTTTTTGGGCCGGCTCGAGGGCGGCTGTCAAGTGCCGGTGGGAATTCGTTCTTCCGTTGAGCAGGAGCGCCTGGCTTTAACCGGCGCCGTGTGTTCACTCGATGGAACCCGATTTATTTCGGATTCGGTTGTCGGAGAAACCTCCGAGAGTTTGAGGATCGGAGCCGCGCTTGCCGACCGGCTTTTGGAAAAAGGCGCGCGTAAAATTTTGGACGGAATACGAAGTGCGAAACAAGTTTAGCGAACGAAAGGTATCCTCAGGCACCGGCGGTTCGCCCGCTCCAGCGGCGGGCGACCGCCTGCGCTCTCGCCGTTTGGATTCGCCTTCGGCGAAACCAAGCTCCAAACGGCTCCGAGAGCTGTCTTCGGATACCTTTCGTTCTAATCGTGCTAAATCAGGGTTTGTTTCCTTTGTAGGAGCTGGCCCCGGGGATCCCAAACTTTTGACGCTTCGCGGCCGGGAAGCGCTCGAGGAAGCCGATGTGGTGCTTTATGATCATTTGGTTGACCGGCGCATTCTCGAATACGCTCCTTCGGCCAAACATATTTATGCAGGGAAAGTGGCCGGCAGTCCCAAATCCGTTTCCCAAAAAACAATCGAATCATTGCTCATTCGTCTGGCGCGTTTGGGCAAAAAAGTGGCGCGGCTTAAGGGAGGGGACCCTTTTATTTTCGGCCGCAGCGGGGAAGAAGCACTTGCAGTTGCCCGGCGGAACATTCCGTTTGAGATTGTTCCCGGCGTGACCGCAGGGATTGCGGCGCCGGCTTACGCGGGCATTCCCTTGACCCACCGGGGGCTGGCTTCGGAGGTTATGTTTTTGACGGCGCATGAGGATCCGAGAAAAAAAGAATCCGGCATCGACTGGAACGCGGCCGGCCGCTTTAAAGGTACGCTTGTGCTGTTCATGGGGATTAAAACGCTTCCGGGCGTTATCCGTTTGTTGATGAAATATGGGAAGCGGCCGGAAACTCCGGTTTCTATGATTCAATGGGGAACAACGCCGGGGCAAAAAGTGATTTCAGGGACGCTTCGCACAATTGGCCGCAAGGCACGAGAAGCCAAAATCGGCTCGCCTGCGGTCACTGTGATCGGTGAGGTGAATCGTTTGCGCAAGCAGCTCGCCTGGTTTGAAGAAAAACCGCTTTTCGGGAAAAAAGTATTGATCACGCGCCCACGTAGGCAAACTTCGCACCTGAGGGAAATTTTGGAGTCCAAAGGTGCTTCAGTGATGGAATGCCCCGCCATTGAGATCGCACCGCTTGGAAATTTCCGCGTCCTCGACAAAATCATCGGTGAAATCAATCATTTCGATTGGGCCGTGTTTACAAGCGAAAATGGCGTGCATGCTTTTTTTGAGCGGCTTTACCAGTTGGGTAAAGACGCGCGCGTTTTAGGCAAAATAAAAATCGCCGCGATCGGGCCGGGAACAAAAACAAAACTGAATCAGTATTCGGTAGCGCCGGATTTGGTCCCGGACACTTTTTCCTCTGCCGGGCTTCTGAAGGCATTTGGGCGGAAATCGGTTTTGGGAAAACGCTTTCTTTTGTTAAGGACCGACATCGCCCCAAAATTTCTGCCGCAAGCGCTTCGCAAAGCAGGGGCTGTGGTGACTGAAACGGCTGTTTACCGGACCCAAAAATCAAAACAACTTCACCGCAAGCTCAATAAATTAATTTGTCACCAGCCGCCGGATTATGTTACGTTTACCAGCGCTTCGACGGCGAATCATTTTTTTGAGGCCTTAGACGGTCATCCGCTTAAGGCCAAGCTCATTTCCATCGGTCCCGAAACGTCCCGGACCATTCGCAAAGCGGGCGCCCGGGTAAGCCGGGAAGCCCGGCCTCATACGATCGACGGGCTTGTGGAAGCGATTTTAAAGGAGAAAAGTTCGTGACCTTTCCGCATTCAAGACCGCGCAGGATGCGGGCCAGTGAAAACCTGAGAAAACTGGTCCGGGAAACTGCTTTGTCTTTGGACCAATTGATCATGCCTTATTTTCTGATCGAAGGAAAAGGCGTTAAAGAGAAAATAGAGTCCATGCCGGGACAATTCCGGTTTTCGATCGATCAATTTCTTTTTGAACTTGAAGAGCTTGAAGCGCTTCGGGTCGAGCACATCCTTTTGTTCGGAATTCCGAAGGGCAAGGATCCTCAGGCGAGCGGGGCTTATGATTCAAAGGGTGTCATTCAAAATGCCGTCCGCGAAATTAAGAGACGATTTCCCCATATCACGCTGATCACCGACGTTTGCCTGTGCGAATACATGAGCCACGGCCATTGCGGGGTGGTTGAAGGAGAAAAAATCGCAAACGATCCGACCTTGAAACTTCTTGGCGAGACCGCGCTTTCCCACGCGGAAGCGGGAGCGGACATGGTGGCGCCGAGCGACATGATGGATGGCCGCATCGGGCATATTCGCGCTACTTTGGACGGACGCGGATTTTCAGACCTCCCGATTTTAAGTTATGCGGCCAAATACGCTTCCAGTTTCTACGGCCCTTTCCGCGACGCGGCGGGGTCTACTCCTCAATTCGGCGACCGGAAAAGTTATCAAATGGATCCCGCCAATATCGAGGAAGCGCTCCGCGAAATCGAGCTGGACTTAGAAGAAGGCGCCGATTTAATCATGATTAAGCCGGCGCTTGCTTTTCTCGACGTGATTCATGCCGCCAAAGCCAAGTTTCAAATTCCGCTCGCCGCCTACAATGTAAGCGGAGAATATGCAATGGTCAAAGCCGCCCATCAGCAAGGAGTTTTGGACCAGAAAACAGCCGTTTTCGAAATACTGACCTCAATCCGCCGCGCCGGCGCCAGCATCATCCTTTCTTACCACACCAAGGAAGTCGTCTCTTGGGCTCAGGAGGCATCCTCTCCTTATTTTAACCTTAAACTGTGTCATTCTGAGT
>CAYJWM010000070.1:6140-8959 GCA_964373885.1 uncultured bacterium
ATTTGAAAAAAGCCGGACCGTCGGGTAATCTTTAATCGTGGAGGTTGTCAAGGCGTAAACCCATAGCGGGACAAGCTTTTCCGCTCACTTGCCGTCTTTATTTAAAAGGCAAGCAACCCAGGAGTGATTCATCCATGGTTAGCGGTAAACGGGGTACAGCAGGAAAACAGAAAACGCTTCTTCGATTCCACATCCTCATTTTCTTCGTCGGCCTTCTGTTCACCATCACCCTTTGGGATGCTTACTTCAACGGAACCCGTCCGTTTGACAAGGAAGTGGCCGCCTATCTCATTTTGATTATGGGCACTCTTTTTTCAGTGGCGGCCGGAATGTTTACCTGGTCCATCGAGTCGCGCCGGGATTCTTTGGAAACGGATGTGGCCAAAAGGACGCATGAGCTTCATGAAAAGAATGATGAGCTTCTCAGGAAAAACGAGGAAATCGAAAACTTCATCCACACCATTTCCCATGATTTAAAAGCGCCCATCGTTTCGATCCGCGGTTTTGCTTCCCTGTTGGAAAATGAACTTGGTTCGGCGCTTGAGGGCGTAAAGGCGGACTATTTTCACCGGATCGTGCAAAATGCGAAACAAATGAATATGCTCATTGTGGATCTTCTCGAATTCTCGCGCGTCGGACGGGTCGAAGATGAAAAAGAGGCCGTCAATCCGAAGGAAGTGTTTGATGAGATGCTCAGCGAACTCAAGCCCGAAATCGATAAAAAACAAATCCAAATCACCCTTTCCGAAAACTTTCCTTTTCTTTTTGGGTCCCGCAAGCGTCTTTTACAGGTATTTACGAACCTGGTGGCCAATGCCGTGAAATATATGGGAAGTCCGGCCGAACCCCGGATCGAAATCGCTTTTTCAGAGGAGCCCTCAGCTTCTACCTGTCTTTTATGGGTAAAGGACAACGGCATCGGCATTAAAAAAGAGTTCCAAGGCAAAATTTTTCAGATTTTCCAGCGCGCCCCCAATACGCTTCAGGTCGAGGGGACGGGCATCGGTTTGAGCATTGTTAAGAAAATTGTGGAGTTAAACGGCGGCAAAGTCTGGGTGGAATCCGAAGAAGGCAAAGGAAGCCAGTTTTTCGTCCGCTGGCCCAAGGCGGCCGCGTCGTCTGTGAAGATGCCGGGGATCAGGGAGGCCGCGTTTGGGCCCGCTTTGGTGCATCATGCGAAGGGAGCGAGATGAAAAAGATCGTGATGATCGAAGACAACGATGATCATGCGATTTTGATCCGCCGCGGCCTTGAGGCAGGCGATTGCGACATCACGCATTATCGGGACGGGCTCGAGGCCGTTGATGCTTTTCAGAAAATGTCCGCCGAAGGCGGACACCCGGATCTTGTGTTGCTGGATTTAAAATTGCCCGGCATGGACGGTTTCGGCGTGCTGGAGCGGATCGGAAAGCTGGACTGGCTTTCCAAAGTTCCCGTGGTGATGCTGACCACCTCAAGCCGCAAGGAAGAAATTGCCCAGGCCTATCGTTTGGGCGCACGCGGATATGTGGTCAAATCGGATGATTTTGCGGAATTGATCGAGAAATTGAAGCGCGTCAAAAGTTATTGGTTTCAGACGGTTGAATTGCCTGAGTCTGAAACGGTTTCCGGGGAAAGGAAGAGCCATGCATAAAACAGGTCTGCATCTGCTGCTGGTGGAAGACAACCCCGATCATGCGGCACTTGCCAAAGGTGCTATTTTAAAGTCCAAGCAGCGTACCTATACGATCGATGTCGCTTCGTCCGTGGAGGAAGCGACTGAACGGCTCAAGGCCAATTCCATTCACATGGTGATTTCCGACTACAATCTCCCCGGGAAAAACGGCCTTGATCTTTTAGACTGGATGAATGAGGAGAAAATCGAAATCCCGTTTGTGATGATAACCGGCATGGGTGATGAAAAAACAGCCGTGCGGGCCATGCAGAAAGGCGCTTACAATTATATTGTGAAAGACGATTCTTATTTGGACATTTTGCCCCACGTGGTGGACGAGACCTTTCTTCAACATTTGGCCGATCAGGAGCGGGAGCGCTACGAGCTTAAAATCCGGGAGCAAAACGTGGCGCTTGAGAAAGCCAATCGGGAACTGAAGAAGCTGGACCAGTTGAAGTCGGACTTTATCGCTTCGGTCAGTCATGACCTGAGAACGCCGCTGAATTCCATTCAGGAAAGCATCGCGCTTATTTTGGACGGGATTGTGAAGACGGAAACGGATCAGGGTAAAAACATACTCGAAATCTCCAGGCGGAGCGTTGGGCGCTTAAAAACCATGATTGACGATTTGCTCGATTTTTCCAAACTGGAGGCCGGAAAAATACGTCTTCATATTGAACCGCAGGACCTTCGGGTTTTGGTGGACGAAGTGCTCGGCTCCTTAAAAAGTCTGGCCGAGAAGAAAAAGATCAAGTTTGATTTCCGTCCCGTCGATGGATTCCAAAAAGTACCTTGCGATGCAGAGCGCATGATTCAGGTGCTTACCAATTTGGTCGGGAACGCGATCAAATTTACGCCGGAAGGCGGCATCATCGGCGTTCATTTAAACGGGCCGGAAAACGGCAAAGTTCAAATCACCGTATTTGACACCGGCGTTGGAATTCCGAAAGAGGACTTGGAGCGGATTTTTGAGCGTTTTGAGCAGGTCAAGGATGCCGCTTCACGCGCCAGACCGAAGGGAACGGGCCTCGGTCTTGCCATCTGTAAGGAATTGGTGAAGCTTCACGGGGGAGATATTTGGGCTGAGAGCGAGATCGGGAAAGGGAGCCGATTTATTATTTCGCTTCCGTGCACGCAGGACAAAAAAGTCGTGGATGTGGCTAGT
>CAYJWM010000071.1:0-4255 GCA_964373885.1 uncultured bacterium
GGACTGCGCCAAAAAGCGGCGCGGAGCTAAGCGCCCGAAAACTGACCAAAAGCTTTGCTACTGTCCTGATTTCCTTAATTTAAAAATTACAATCAAATCAGGGCTGAGCTAAGCGCCCGCGAATTTTCCGAAGGGCTTTGCCGCGATGCGAAACACGGTGCTTCATCTCCGGACTCACTTCGCCAAAGGTTTTACCAAATCCGGGATAAAAAAACAAGGGATCGTAGCCGAACCCGCCCGTTCCGTGCATTCGATAGGCAATTCGACCTTCCACTTCTTCCTCCACCACTTCAAGAATTTTCCCCGGAAGCGCAAGAGCCGCCGTGCATTTGAAAGAGGCCGTTCTTTTTTCCTCAGGCACTCCCTTTAAAAGTTTGAGCACTTTTTCACAATTTTTGAGATCGTTTTTCTCAGAACCCGAAAATCTTGCTGAATACACTCCCGGCTCCCCTTTTAAATAATCCACACAGAGCCCCGAATCCTCGGCCAGCGTCAAACAACCGGTTTGTTTGGCGTACCCAAGCGCTTTTTTTTCGGCGTTTTCCCGGAAGGTTTTCCCGTCTTCCTCGATTTCCGTGACATTTTTAAAGTCAGCAAGCGTCAATACTTGAATGGGGAGTCCTTTAAGAAGCGCGGCCATTTCATCGCGCTTTTTTGGATTGCGCGTTGCGATCAGCAGTTGGGTTTTGCGCATTTATGTCATCCCCGAATGTGACAACGTCTTAAGTTGTCATTCTCGAATGCTTTAGTCGGGAATCCAAGCGTGTGGGTCCCCGATTAAAGATTTCGGGGACGACAGCGAAGCAGTTGTCGTAGACGACAAAAAGATGTCGATTGCGGGGATGACATATTTCTTGGATCATTTTTTTGATTTAAGAATGGTTTTTTGATAAGCGATCAGTTCGGAAATGCCGCTTTTGGCGAGCCCGAGAAGCGCCTGCAGGTCTTTTTCGGAAAATGGTTCGTGTTCGGCCGTCCCCTGCATCTCAACCAGCCGGCCGGAACCCGTCATCACCACATTCATATCCACATCGGCTTTGGCATCTTCTTCATAGCATAAATCCAACACCGGGCTTCCGTCGACAATGCCGACGCTGACCGCCGCTACGTGATCCTTGATGGGATTCTGTGCAATCGTGCCGTTCTTCAAAAGCTTTTGGACCGCATCACATAAAGCCACAAAGCTTCCGGTAATGCCTGCGGTCCTGGTGCCGCCGTCGCCTTGAATCACATCACAGTCAATCCAAATCGCGCGCTCACCGAGTTTCGCCATGTCCACGACGGCCCTGAGCGAACGCCCGATCAGGCGCTGAATTTCATGGGTGCGCCCGCCCACATGGCCGCGGCTTACTTCGCGCTGAATGCGTTCGGTGCAGGAGGCCGGAAGCATTCCGTATTCGGCGCTCACCCATCCTTTACCCGAGTCTTTTAAAAAACGCGGCACTTTTTCGTCGAGCGAAGCCGAGCACACCACTTTTGTATTCCCCATTTCAATCAGGCAGGAACCGAGGGCGTATTTTAAATACCCCCGTTTGATCGACACTTTTCTCAATTCTTTCGCGTCCCGTCCGTCGATGCGTTTCATCTCTTAGATCCTTCCCCGCCTACGGCGGCTCAGGACGACGGATTAAAAAACAATCCGTCGCCTACCTAACTCTTAGAATTTTATGCAGGCGCGGCACAATGCGCACGCTTTCCAGCATTCCGAGCGCAACCGTCTGCAATTCGCCCAAAAGCCGCATCAACTCCTGATCTTCATGTCCTTCGATTTCGGCGCTCACCGGCTGTAAAATAAGCGGCACTTTTTTGTCCACCCGGGCAATCGTGTCGCACAACTCCTTAAACTCTGCAAGGTCGATTTCTTTGGAGCATACCATTTTAATGAATGTTTCCTTCTGAAGCGCGATTTTTAAAAATTCCTCGTGTTCGGACAAAAACGGCTTTTCCTTGGTGACGGAAGCGGGCTTCACATCCATGGCCGTCAAATCAACGTCGGAAATGACCTCGCGAAGCTGCTGCCACAAAATTCCATTTGTCTCAAGATAAGTCCGAAGCCCGAAAGTCCGGATACGTTTCAAAAGCGGTTTCACAAACGGAAGATAAAGAAGCGGCTCTCCTCCCGTCAAGCTGACGAAGGTATGCGGCCCCTTTTCCTGCTCAAGCCGCTTGATCGATTCCATGACAGATTCGAGGTCAAAGCTGTAGCCGGGCTTGCCGAGCTCATCGCAATATTCGCAGTGAATATTGCACTGCTCAAAGCGCACGAACAGATGCCGCTCGCCCATGCGTGTCCCTTCGCCCTGAAGGGATGAAAAAATCTCGGAAATAGCGGCGGTTTGCGTCTGCATGTTAAATAAACACACCGCAAAAACCGCTTGCCGAGCGGCATCGGCTGCGTGAGGCCTCCAGCTCGAGGCCGAACGCAGACGCGAGCGAGCATGGCTCGTTTTGTTTAGCCCGCTCGGCTAAAACGAGCCGGCGCAGCGCAGCGAGGCAAGTCGTGTTTTTGCGGCGGCGACTTTTATACATCAAGCATCCTCAGCCCCAAAGCCGGATCGTCGATCCCGGCGGCCTTGAACCCTTCGGCCCGGAGCAGACATGAGTCGCATGTCCCGCACGGCGCCTCTCCCCCCCGGTAGCAAGACCATGTCCATTCAAGGGGCACATGCAAATCTGCGGCCAAGCGTATGATTTCCGATTTCCGAAACCCAATCAGCGGGGTTTTGATCTCAATGGATTTCCCTTCGACGCCCTGTTTTGTCCCGAGTTTGAGCATCTTTTCAAACTGCGCGAAATATTCCGGCCGGCAGTCCGGATAACCGCTGTAATCAATCGCATTCGCCCCGATAAAAATGGCTTCGGCACCCCGCGCCTCGGCGAAAGACGCGGCCAGCCCTAAAAAAATCGTGTTGCGCGCCGGAACATAAGTGGCGGGAATTTCACTCGGAATTTTTTTCGCTTCCCGGTTCTCGGGAATCGGAATCTCGGGATTTAAAAGCGCGCTTCCGCCCCAGGGCAGTGAAATGGACAGAATTTCATGTTGAATTTTAAGATGGCGGGCAATCTGCTTCGCGGATTCAATTTCTTTTTTATGAAGCTGGCCGTAATCAACGGTAAGAGCGAGCGGGCGATACCCCTCGGCGCGCGCCACATAAAGCGCCGTCGCGGAGTCCAGCCCTCCCGACAAAAGGCACACGGCCTCTGGCACTTCTAAACTACCCATTTCCCCTCCTCCACCACCTGCCCCTTAAAGCGTGCGATTTTCACGCGTTTCAAGCGATAACCGAGGAAGCGTTTGGCCACTTCGAAAAAGTTTTTTGAAAAATCGCTGACAAACACCTCAAGCTCACCGCCGGTTTTTCCCGGCCGAAAGGCCTTTCGCTCGCCGAGCACCCGTTTCAATTCCCGCACCGCGGGAGGCGCGGAATCAATCAACTGCACCTTCGGGCCGGCCACTTTCCGGATCGCAGAGCGCAAAAGCGGATAATGCGTACACCCCAGCACAAGCGTATCGATCCGGTGTTTGAGGAGCGGCTTGAGGTAGCGCTTAAGCGCCATTTCGACAAGCTCGCCTTTTAAAATGCCCTCCTCGACAATGGGGACCAAAAGCGGGCAAGCCGCCGTAAACACCTGCGCGTTCGGGTTTGCCTGTAGAATGGCCCGTTCGTAAGCGTGCGAAGCGACCGTCGCCTGCGTCCCGATCACGCCGATCCGGTTCGTGCGCGTCACATTCGCGGCCTCGCGCGCGGCCGGCTGCATCACGTCGATGATTGGGATTTTGTAGCGGCCTTTTAAAAACCAATAGGCGGCGCTCGCCGAAGAATTGCAGGCGATCACGACCGCTTTGACTTTTCGTTTGATGAGGAACTCCGTATTTTGGACGGAAAAATCCCGGATTTGTTCATCGGACTTTGAGCCGTACGGAAGCCGCGCCAGATCGCCGAAATAAATAATACGTTCGGACGGAAGCTCCTGTCTCAGCTTCCGCACCACCGTCAGCCCGCCGAGCCCGGAATCAAAAACGCCTATGCTGGATCGGTCATAGACTGCTGACATTCGCAGCGTGCTGGCCCTTGGGGCCTTCCAAAACGTCAAACTGCACTTCCTGGCCCTCGGCTAAGGTTTTAAAACCCTGTCCCTGGATCGCGGTATGATGGACAAACACATCCTTGCCCTGTTCTGATTCGATGAACCCGTAGCCCTTTTGATTGTTGAACCACTTCACTTTACCTTTTGCCACTTTACTTCCTCCCGT
>CAYJWM010000071.1:4355-8765 GCA_964373885.1 uncultured bacterium
CCTTTTGATTGTTGAACCACTTCACTTTACCTTTTGCCACTTTACTTCCTCCCGTGTTTGGTTGTTGTTATCCAGTGTCATTCTGAGGCCGTCCGGTGTCATCCTGAGGCCGTCCGGTGTCATCCTGAGGGCGAAGCCCGAAGGATCTATGCTCATAGATTCTTCACTTCGTTCAGAATGACACTAAAACGCTCAGGCTGACACCTTTTATTGATCTTCAATTTCGCACAAAACGTCGCCGACACTCACCGGCTCGCCTTCGCTGAAATACACCTGCCCCAAAACGCCGGCGCGCGGAGCCGTGATTTTGAATGTTCCTCCTTCGGACACGACTTCCACCAATTCATCGCCTTCTTCCACCGCATCCCCTTCTTCACGGTACCAGCAGCGAATCGTTGCTTCTTCCATATCGTCGGTCAATTGGTCCAAAATCACTTCCACCATGGCAAGCCCCTTCACGTCTCCTGATAGCTCCGTTCCAACACTTCGCCCGCATGATAAGAGCTTCTCACGTAAGGGCCGGCGTACACTTCCTTAAACCCCATTTTTTTGGCCTCGCGCTTATAAAAAGCAAATGTGTCCGGTGAGATAAACTCCTCGATTTCAAGCTTCCCCTCGCGGGGCTTCAAATATTGGCCCAGGGTCAAAATATCGCAGCCAACCGACCGTAAATCATTCAACGCCGTCAATGCTTCATCCGGGGCCTCTCCCAGCCCCAGCATCAGGCCGCTTTTGGTAAGAATGCCAAAATCTAAAGATTTTACGAGCTCGAGCGTCCGAAGCGAGCGCTCATAACGCGCCTGAGGCCGCACGCGCGGAGTTAGGCGCTCCACCGTCTCCAAATTGTGATTAAACACATCCGGGCCTGCCTCGCAAACATGCTCAATTAATTCTGGCCGTGCGTGAAAATCGGGGGTCAATACTTCAACCGTCGCTTCCGGTACCTGTTCGCGTATCGCCAGAATGGTGCGGTAAAAATGATCCGCTCCCTCGTCTTTCATGTCATCGCGCGCCACCGAAGTGACAACCACATGTTTCAGCCCGAGTTCGCACGCGGCTTGAGCCACGCGCACGGGCTCATCTTCCTCAACTGCCTGCGGACGTCCGACGGAAATAGCGCAAAACCCGCAGGCCCGGGTACAGATTTCACCTAAAATCATAAAAGTCGCCGTACGCCGGGAGTAACATTCCACCCGGTTCGGGCAAAGCGCGGACTCGCAAACCGTATTGAGTTTGAATTCTTCTATTGTTTGGTGGGTTGAATAAGTGGAACCGCTGGGAATGGAACGTCTCAACCACGCAGGAAAACGCTTCATCAACTTATGTTACCAATCCGTAAGAATCTTGTGTCATTCCCGCGATCTTCGGCGAAGCAGCCCCCTTGCGGGGTAAGCGGGAATCTATGGATCCCCGACACATTTTCGGAGAAGAACGTCAAGTTCTTCCCGAAAAGTGCTCCGCGCATTAGGCGCGAGCGTTAAAGGATTCGGGGATGACTTGTTATGAAAACCACGCGCACTTTTATCAGAAAGACCTTCAGCTGTCAAGGGAAGGGATTGAAATATCCAAGACCGTAATTTTGCCGCAATGTTTGGGGCCCCGGCCGCGGAAAAGCCCGCGCTTCGGCGCACCCAAAGTGCCCGTCGCCTGCGCCCGGACGGCTATCCCGAGCGCTTCACCTGTGTCGCTGTTTAAGCCGGAAGGAATGTCCACGGCGAGAATATTTCGCTTTGAATCATTCATCGCTTGAATCACCGCGTAAAAAAGCCCGTCCACAGGCCGCTTCAAACCGATACCGAAAACCGCGTCGATCAAAAAGCCCGAGCGCTTGATCAGCTGGTACACTTCCCCGATTTTTTCAACGGAAGTAATCATGCGCATGGGAACGCGCATGCGCTTCAAAATATTGAAATTGATTTTCGGGTCGTCTTTTAAATCCTTAGCGCGGGCAAGCAAAACCACCTCGGTCTGAAACCCGCGGTTTACGAGGTGGCGCGCGGCCACAAGCCCGTCCCCGCCGTTATTTCCCTTGCCGCATATCACCAGAACACGCTTTCTCGGCCCCGCCATCCCTGCGGCAAGGTCCGCAATCCCACGTCCTGCATTTTCCATGAGAATGAGACTGGGGATCCCGTAGCGGTGTATCGCCAATGAATCCAGCTTTTGCATTTGGCGTGTGCTAACAGCGCGCATAATTAAGAAATAGGGACGGTTCTACTGGTAACTTCAGAACCGTCCCTGATACAAGTTCTGATGTGATAGGCCGCCACGCCGAAGGCAACCGTCACGTTCAGCGAATTTTTAAGCCCCGCCATCGGAATTTCAATGGCCCGGTCGCACAAAGATAAAATCTCATCGTCCACGCCCGTGATTTCATTTCCCAAAATCAAACAGACAGGCGGCTTCGGTTCAAACTGCTCATAGGAAATACTTTCTTTCATCTGCTCCAAAAACACGATTTCATATCCCTTTGCCTTCAGCTCGCGAATAATGGAAACGGCGCTTTGGCGATATTCCCACGGCACGCTTTTTTCCGCGCCGAGCGCGGTTTTTTCGATTTTTTCCCGCGCAGCCCCCGGCCTGCCCGTAATTCCGGCAAGCCATATCCTTTCCACACCTGTTGCGTCTGCGGTTCTAAAAATCGAGCCGACATTGTAAAGACTGCGAATATTATTTAGGATGACTGAAAATGGGAGGCGCGCTTCGGCTTGATTCCGGGCTTGGCGCGCGACGAGTTCTTTGTGGGACAACTTTTGCATGGGCATACACGTCATTGCGAGCGCAGCAAACGCTTGTCCGTCATCGCGAGGCCGGCGAAGCTGGCCGTGGCGATCTCGGGTCATAGATTGCTTCGTCCGGGCTTTTTGCCGTCTACGACGACTGCTTCGCTGCCGTCCTCGCAATGAGAAACTCCTAGAATCAGGGACGGTTCTTCCGGTAACGTCAGAACCGTCCCTGTAATGGAACCCACAAACGTTTCGTTTTTAAGATCAACTAATTTTATTTTTTGAAAACTTCCGATCAGGGATTTATCCCCCGGAAAAACCACTTTTTTGTCCTGATTCGTCCGGCCGATCAAAAAAGGGGACAGGCAAGAATTATTGCCGTCTACGACGGCTGCTTCACTGCCTGTCCCCTTTTTGGAGCTAACGCCTTCCACGAACACGGAAACTTCCCTGCCGAGCGATTCCTGATTGATTTCCTGGCTGATACGCTTCTGAAGCTCCAGCAATTCCTGATTGCGCGCTTCCTTGATCTCAAACGGCACGTCATCGGTGAGTTTCGCAGCCGGCGTGGCGGGACGCACGGAATATTTATAAATATAGGCGCCGTCATAGCGGATTTGGCAAAGGGCACGTATGGTTTGTTCGTGGTCTTCTCCGGTTTCTCCGGAAAAACCGGCGATAATATCGGTAGTGACCGCCACATCAGGAATAAAAGCGCGCATTGAATCGATTTTCGCCTTGTAATCGGCAAAGGTGTGAAGCCGTTTCATGCGTTTTAAGATACGGTCGGAGCCGGATTGAAGCGGAAGATGAAAACGGCGTGAAATTTTAGGATTCTTGGCGATCACGCGGAACAGCTCATCCGTCGCGTCATGCGGATGAGAAGTTGTAAATGAAATAAGCTCAAGTCCGTCAATTTGACAAAGCATGTCGAGCAGTTCCGGGAAAGATAGGGACTGTCCCCGATTTTCGGGACTGTCCCTATTTTCTCCCCGATACGAATTCACATTTTGCCCCAAAAGCGTAATGCATTTCACGCCTTCCGAAACCAGGCGGCTTGCCTCGCGATACACTTCGCGGGCCGGCATAGATACTTCGCTTCCGCGCGTAATCGGCACAATGCAATAGGTACATACTTTGTCGCAACCCGTCATAATGGGAAGCCAGGCATGATGCGTTCCTTTACGCTGAATTAGGTCAGTGTACTCGATGGAAATACCATCCTGCTTGATTTTGGAAATTTGAGTGCGGGTTTTGGTGACCTGATCGATCAACATCGGAAGCTCTTTAATGTTCCGCGTCCCAATCATAAAATCAAGCTGGGGAAAACGTTTGAATAATTTTTCCCGATGCTCTTCCACCATACAGCCCATGAGCCCGATGATTAAATCCGGATTTTGTTTTTTGAACTTGCCTAACCTTCCAAGCCGGCTATAGACCTTATCTTCCGCATGCTCCCTGACAGAACATGTATTCATCAGCATAATATCCACATGGTTTTTATTGTCATTCCCGAATGCTTTTATCGGGAATCCCGTGTCATCATTTTCGCCTTCATGCACCACCTCAAATCCGGCCTGCTTCAAAAACCCGTCTGCCACCTCGGTGTCATATTGATTCATCTGGCAGCCGAAGGTCTTAATAAACACGACTGGTTTCTTTTTTCCGTTATCTGACACGTTTT
>CAYJWM010000072.1:0-8755 GCA_964373885.1 uncultured bacterium
TTCTGAGGCCGAAGGCCGAAGAATCTCAGAGATCCTTCGCTTCGCTCAGGATGACAGTGATTAATGGGCTCAACAAAATAGTAAATATGGTTGCGGTGGGCACTTATTATCCGGAAGAAAAACATCCGGTGAGCCGCATATTGTTCAAGATTTATGAACCGGCGTGCCGTTTCGTGCTCAAACATCGCAAAGGCACGATTGTTACCGCGCTTGCGCTTGTATTGACCACCATTCCCGTATATTTCCGTCTTGGCTCCGAATTTATGCCGCCTTTGCGCGAAGGAACCTTGCTTTACATGCCCACGACTTTGCCGGGCATTTCCGTGACGGAAACGCAAAAACTTTTGCAAAAACAGGACCAAATTCTAAAAAGTTTTCCGGAGGTAGAACGCGTGTTCGGGAAAGCCGGAAGAATCGAAAGCTCCACCGATCCGGCGCCATTTTCCATGATGGAAACCGTAGTGGTGCTTAAACCTGAAAATCAATGGCGGAACGTGAAGCGCTGGTATTCGGCATGGATGCCCGAGCATTTCAAAGAACCGTTTCGAAGATTTTGGCCCGATCGGGTTTCCTATGAAGAATTGATTGATGAGATGGACCAAAAACTTCAAATTCCGGGCACGACGAATGCGTGGACGATGCCGATCAAAAACCGAACGGACATGCTCACCACCGGCGTGCGCACACCCATCGGCATCAAAATTTTTGGCTCCGACCTTAAAAAAATAGAGGAAATCGGCACCCATCTCGAGATGATTTTAAAAACGATTCGCGGCACGCGGAGCGTCTATGCCGAGCGGGTGGCCGGCGGATATTTTCTGGATTTTGATTTAAAGCGCGATGAGCTGGCCCGCTACGGGCTTTCGATCTCGGACGCGCAGGCGATTATTGTGTCGGCGATCGGAGGGGAGGCGATTACGACCACCGTGGAAGGCCGCGAGCGTTACACGGTAAATGTCCGCTATGCCAGGGAATTCCGCGACAATGTCGATAAATTGGGGCGCGTGCTTGTCCCTACGCCGAGCGGACAGCATATTCCGCTGGCTCAGCTTGCCGATATTCGCATGGTGAACGGGCCCGCCATGATTCGAAACGAAAATGGATTGCTCGCCGGTTATGTGTATGTGGACATGACGGGGCGCGACATCGGCGGCTATGTGGCGGAAGCCAAACGCGCGGTGAAGGACCAATTGAAATTGCCGGCGGGGTATGCGCTCACCTGGAGCGGACAATATGAAAATATGATTCGTGTGCGCGAGCGGCTTAAAATCGTGCTCCCGCTTACGATTTTCATTATTTGCCTCTTGCTTTACATGAACACCAAATCGGCCGTGAAGACCGGAATTGTGCTCCTGGCCGTGCCGTTTTCACTGATCGGGGCCGTGTGGCTTTTGTGGATTTTGGGCTATAATATTTCAATTGCCGTCTGGGTGGGCATGATCGCGCTCATGGGACTGGACGCCGAAACCGGCGTGTTTATGCTGCTTTTTTTGGATATCGCTTACAAAGAAGCGGTCGAAAAAGGAAAAATGCGGACGGAGCAGGATTTGGAAGAGGCGATTATCCATGGTGCGGTCAAGCGCGTGCGGCCCAAAATGATGACCGTGATGGCGGCCTTTATGGGTTTGCTTCCGATTATGTGGTCGATGGGAGCAGGATCGGATGTGATGAAACGGATTGCGGCGCCCATGATCGGGGGGCTTTTTACGTCATTTATTCTCGAGCTTTTGGTGTATCCGGCGGTGTACGCGATTTGGAAATCAAATTTTGAAATGAAGAAAATTGCTGCGGCAACTTGAGAGGGAAATATGGAAAAACAAATTTCATCTGACGTTGAGATGCTTTGGAAGCGGGTGGGTCTTGACGAGCTTCGCGGGCATTTGAAAGATGTGAAAGCATTGGCGGAGCGCTTTGAACAAGCGTTAAGCATGCTTCCAAGCTGCGACCAATGTGCGAAATTGGCTTTGCTTGATCATATTGAAAAAAGCGGCCGGAAACTCAGCAGTCAAGTCATGAACCTTACCATGCTTACCGAAAGTTTGCGGACCGCAGCGGGAGCTAGCGAGAATGCTGAGAAAGTGCTTTGTGATCATGCGCCCCATCCTTGCCAATGCAGAAGCGAAAAATGTTCTTGTCATCATGGTGAAAAATAAAGGAGGAAACGTTATGAAAAAACTATTGGGATTGATTACGATTTCCGCATTTTTGTCGGCCGGGCCGGTTGCTCTAGCCGCTGCGACAACGGCGACCTCTGAGACGCCAAACGTCGTAGACGTCGGAAATAAAATGTGCCCCGTGAGCGGTGAAGAAGTGACCGGAAAACACTTCGTCGAACACAACGGAAAGCGCTACGGTCTTTGCTGTCCCATGTGCGCGAATAAGTTTAAGAGAGACCCGGAGAAATATTTAAAACAGATGGCTTCCGGAAGTACGGCAAAAAGTCACAACCACCAGCATTAAAATGTCATCCTGAGCAAAGCGAAGGATCTCCGAGATTCTTCGGCCTTCGGCCTCAGAACGACATGGGCATTATGACGCAAGGACTGTTTCACCCGGCGGCGGTGCATTTTCCGATCGCGTTTTATGTGCTTGAGTTTTTGCTTTTGATTTTTTGGGCCGTGAAACGCGACAGTGCTTATGAGCGTTTTGCGTTGTTCACGTTTCGATTGGGATATTTGACCATGCTGGCTGCCATCGGGACAGGTCTATACGATGCGGGAGGACTCAGCGGAATCGTTGGAAAAGTGAAGCCGCACTTTTTCGCGGCGCTTTCCGTATTTGTATTTTATACGGTCCGCGCGCTCTTTTGGAGGTTTGGAAGGAAAAACAACTCCGCCTATACAGCCATACAAGTCGGCGGTGCTGCGATCGGGACCGTCCTCGTTTTATTAACCGGATTTTTCGGCGGAGAAATCGTTTACAGCTGACATGGATCACTCGCATCAGGAGCATACGGAAGCTTGCTGTCCGGGCATGCACGACGGGCCTAAAAAACCGTGGTATCGGACCGGACTTTTTTTAATCTCAGTTGTGGCGGCCGTTATTTTTATATGCTCGCTTTTTTTCCCTTTTCTCAAACATTTCAGAGAATCTTTTATCGAATATTTAAAGATGATCGGTCTGCCGATGGCGTTGGGCTTTTTGCTGGGCGGGATGGTCGACTACTACATTCCAAAGGAGTACATTTCAAAATATTTGGCCCGGACGCATAAACGTACGATTCTATATTCCGCCGGTCTCGGTTTTTTAATGACGGCCTGCAGTCACGGAATCATCGCGCTTTCCATGGAACTTCATAAAAAGGGCGCTTCCGGCCCTGCGGTGGTCAGTTTTCTTTTGGCTAGCCCGTGGGCCAATCTTCCGATCACTTTTCTTCTGATTGGTTTTTTTGGATGGAAAAGTATTTTGATTATTTTGGGTGCGCTTTGTATTGCAGTCACTACGGGTTTTATTTTTCAATGGCTGGATCGGAAGGGACTGATCGAGCGAAACCGGCATTCCGTTTCGGTGGCCCATGATTTTTCCATACGAAAAGATATGGCAAAGCGGTTTCAAAATTATCGCCCAAGCTTAAGGCAATCCGTTAAGGACATTCAAGGAATCATTCGCGGCATGATCGGCTTAATGGAAATGGTGCTGGGCTGGGTTTTGTTCGGAATTTTACTTGCGAGTTTTGTTTCCGCTTTCGTGCCGTCGCATATTTTTCACCGGTTTTTCGGCCCTACCTTATTGGGGCTTTTGATCACGCTTCTTGCGGCCACCGTCATTGAAGTGTGTTCGGAAGGAACGGCCCCTCTCGCGTTTGAAATTTACAAACAGACGGGAGCGCTTGGGAATGCGTTCACCTTTTTAATGGGCGGGGTGGCGACGGATTATATGGAAATTGGTTTGGTTTGGAAAAATTTGGGGAAAAAAACGGCGCTTTGGATGCTGGCCGTGTCGATTCCGCAAGTTCTTATTTTGGGCTGGGTATTCAATACCTTCCTTTCTTGAATCAGTGGAGGAAATAAGGTAATATATTCTCTCATGTCATTCCCGCAATCTTTAAGCGGGAATCCATTAATAGATCCCCGATTAAAACATTCGGGGATGACAGGAGTCACATGAATGACGTCCGCGTATTTACCTTAGACGAAGCCAACGGTCTTCTCCCTTCATTGACCCGGCTGCTGACCGAGCTTCAAAAGAAGCGCGAAGAAGTCACCGCTTTTGAGACCCAAATTGACGCACTTGAGCTGATCAGCGATCCAACGGCCAAGCATTCCGTGGAGGAATTAAACCGCTTGATCGAAAAACATCATCAATCGGTCGCGGAGTTTTATGCCGTTGTGGAGTCTGTTCATCAAAACGGGTGCTTTCTCAAAGATGTGGATTTGGGGCTGATTGATTTTTTCAGCGTCATCGAAGGCCGGATGGTATGTCTGTGCTGGCGGCTCGGCGAGGACAAAGTCCGGTACTGGCATGAGGTAAATGACGGATACGCCGGCCGAGAACCGCTGGAGTCCCAACCTTGAGATCCGCATGAAAACCCGCATCGAACATGATTCACTTGGCGCGAAAAAAGTGCCGGCTTCCGCTTATTACGGAGCTGAGACGGCCCGAGCCATTGAAAATTATCCTATTAGCGGTATGAGATGTCATCCGCATTTTGTATGGGCCACGGCGGCCATCAAAAAAGCGGCCGCCCAAGCGAACATGTCCCTTAAACGGCTCAATCCCAGAATCGGTCGTGCCATCGTCCGCGCCTCAGAAGAAGTAATGGCGGGAAAATTTAAAGATCATTTTGTGGTCGATGTCTTTCAATCCGGCGCGGGCGTTTCCCAGCATATGAATACGAACGAAGTGATTGCCAATCGCGCGCTTGAGCTTTTGGGTTACAGAAGAGGCGATTACGCGAAAGTTCATTCTCATGATCATGTCAATATGGGCCAATCGACCAACGATGTGATGCCGGCCGCTTTGCGGCTAGCGGCGATTAAACTTCTTCATGAACTTTATCCCGAAGTCGCGCGATTAGCCGATACGCTTTCTAAAAAAGCAGTAGAATTTCGCCGCGTGATTAAATCCGGCCGCACGCACATGCAGGACGCGGCACCCGTTACTTTGGGACAGGAATTTTCAGGGTATGCACAGGCAGTTTGCAAGTCACTTGCGCGGATCCAGGAAAGCGAACGCCATTTGCATGAGCTTGGAATCGGCGGTTCAGCCGTGGGGACAGGTTTGAACACGACTTTGGCCTATCGAAGAAAGCTGATTCAAAATTTAAATAAAATCACCAAGTTTAACCTCAAAAGCGGCGCTAATTTATTTGAGCTGATGCAGAGCACGGCTGATTTTAGCGCCGTTTCGGGTGCGCTCAAAACATTTGCATTGGTCATGATTCAAATTTCAAACGATTTGCGGCTTTTAAGCTCGGGCCCAAAGACGGGTTTTAATGAAATCATTCTTCCGGCGCGCCAGCCGGGCTCATCCATCATGCCCGGGAAAATTAATCCTGTGATGCCCGAGATGATGACCGTGATCGGGTTTCAAGTGGTGGGGCTTGATACGTCCGTTTCGATGGCGACTCAAGCCGGCCAGCTGGAGCTCAATGTGATGATTCCAACCGTCATTTATAGTTTGCTTCAATCTATTGAGATTTTGAAAAACGGAGTCGAACGGTTTACGACGCTTTGTGTCGTGGGGATTAAAGCCAATAAAGCCGAATGTCTTCAATATGCCGAAACGAGTTTCGGAATCGCGGCGGCGCTTAATCCTTATCTCGGTTACGGCACGGCGGCGCAAATTGTAAAGGAATCCGTTAAAACAGGGAAGACGCTTCGTGAAATCATTTTGAAGCGCAAGCTTTTGCCCGAGCGCAAACTCCGTCAAATTCTTTCCCCCGCAAAACTCACCCGGCCGAAGCCACGGTAATTTCGATTGAAATAAGCTGTTTAAACCCCTACAATATGCGCTCTCGTGGCCGACAGAAACGCGAAATTAAAAGACAATGTTCCCGGCAAGTTCTACGTTGACAATCGATGCATCGATTGTGATCTTTGCCGCATGACGGCGCCGGCCAATTTTAAGCGAAATCAGGACGCCGGTTTTAGTTACGTATCGAAACAGCCCGCAAATCCCGAGGAAGAGAAGCTTTGCCGGCAGGCCAAAGACGAATGTCCTGTTGAGTCCATCGGGGATGATGGGGCGTAAAAGGAGTTAGCCAATTGTTAACGACGACAGCGGGAGCTTATCCCAAGATCGGTGATGCGACCGAGGAGCAAAAGCTAAGGCGCGCCTTCCATCAATTTGATAAAGGCGAAACTTCAGAGGAAGATCTTGAGCAGGTGAAAAATGAAGTGACCGAGCTTGTGATCAAAGAGCAAATCGACGCCGGAATCGACATGGTGACCGACGGGCTGATCCGCTGGTCGGATCCGCTCATTTACGAAGCATCTAAGATTTTCGGCTACAAAATCAGCGGCCTCATCCGCTATTTTGATACCAACACATTTTACCGCGAGCCGATTGTCGAGACCCGTTTGGAATATGTCAAACCGATTTTGGTTCCGGATTTTCAATTTGCGGTCGAGCACAGCTCAAAACCGGTCAAAGCGGTTCTCACCGGCCCTTACACGCTGGCCAAACTTTCCAAAAATACATTTTACCGCGAGTTCAAACAGCTGGCTTATGATTTGGCGCATGTGCTTCATCAGGAAGTCAAGGCGCTTGAAGATGCGGGGGCGAAATACATTCAGCTTGACGAACCCGCCATACTTTCCCACAAAGACGACCTTAAACTTTTTTTTCAAATTTATGAAATTGTGGCGGCCCAGCTTTCCGGGTCGGAGAAAACGATTTTCTTTAACTTCGGGAATCTGGAAGGCATTTATCCCAAAATTCTCGAGCTTCCGGTGGAACGCGTCGGCCTTGAGCTGACCAAAGGCCATAAAAACTGGGATGTGATCAAAGCCGCGCCGTTTACGAAGAAAATGATGGCCGGCATTGTGGATGCCCGCAACACCAAAATGGAGACCGAAGCCGAGCTTGCGGCTGCGGTCAATCAACTCGGCACGATGACCTCGCTTGAAGACCTCTGGATCTCACCGAGCCATAGTCTTGAATTTTTGCCACGAGTGAACGCGCAGAAAAAATTGCAGCTTTTGGCCCAGGTGGCCAAGCAGTTAAAAGGAGCAAACGTGTCATGATTCTTCCCACCACCACCGTCGGCAGCTTTCCAAAACCGGAATATTTAACGAAAGCACGCTTCCAATTTTCCAAGAAGCAGATTTCCGAGTCCGAGCTCAAGGCGCTTGAGAAAAAAGCCACGAAGGAGTGGATTGATTTTCAGGAAGAGATCGGAATCGACATTCTCGTGGACGGCGAAATGTACCGCGGCGACATGGTGACCTATTTTGCCGAGAATTTTAAGGGATTTGAAATTTCCGGCCTTGTCCGTTCCTACGGAAACCGTTACTACCGCAAGCCCGTGGCTGTGGGGGAAATCGAGCGCGCCAATCCCGTGACGGTGGATTGGTTTAAATATGCGCAAAGCTTGACCAAAAAACCGGTCAAAGGAATGCTTACCGGGCCTTATACGATTATGGACTGGTCTTTTGATGAATTTTATCCTTCGCGGCGTGATTTTTGTCTCGCTATTGCCGAGGTGATACACGAGGAGGCCGAAGATTTGGAGAATGCCGGCGCCGAATATATTCAAATCGATGAGCCCGCCGTTTCCGTGCGGCCTGAAGAGCTCGCTCTTGCGGTGGAAGCAATGGGAATTGTGACCAAGGGGCTTAAAGCCAAGACACTGACCCATATTTGTTACGGTGATTTCACGAAAATTTATCCCAAAATGCTTGAAATTCCCGTGGATCAAATCGACCTTGAGCTTTCCAACAGCCGGCTGAATTTGCTCGACTATTTCAAGAAATATCCTTTCACTAAGGAAATCGGCTTCGGGGTTTTGGATGTGCACAGCCACAGAATAGAAACCAAAGATCAGGTGAAGGCCCGTATTAAAAAGGCAATCTCTCTCATTCCGAAGGAACAAATCTACATCAGTCCCGATTGCGGCCTTAAAACCCGCGAAGTTGAGGAAGCCAAAGACAAGCTTCGAGTGATGGTCGAAGCTACCAAGGAAGTGCGCAGCGAATTAAGCCAGTAATCATGTGTCATTCCCGCAATCTTTTAGCGGGAATCCATTAGTGGATCCCCGATTAAAACATTCGGGGATGACATCCGGAGACATTATGCCACTCAAAGAAGGCGACAAAGCGCCTGATTTTTCTCTCCCCACCGACAGCGGAAAAACCGTTAAGCTTTCCGATTTCAAGGACAAAACCGTCGTTCTTTATTTTTATCCCAAGGATATGACTCCCGGCTGCACCCAGGAATCCTGCGACTTCCGTGACGGCTACAAGAAATTAACCTCAAAAGATGTCGAAGTTCTTGGCGTCAGTTTCGATTCTCCTGAGTCCCACAAAAAATTCAAAGAAAAATACAAACTTCCTTTTCCGCTCCTTTCCGATACGGACAAAACCATGGCCGAGCAATACGGTGTCTATCAGAAGAAAAGTCTCTATGGGCGGTTTTTCATGGGCATTGTCCGCACTACGTTTATCATCGGCCCCGACCAGAAAATCAAAAAGATCTTCCCCAAAGTCAAAGTGAACGGGCATTTCGACGAAGTGCTCGCGCAGATTTAAATCCCCTTAAAGCGGGTGCATACCACTTGATACAGTTGCTTTTCGTGTCATCCTGAGCCCTTCGT
>CAYJWM010000073.1:0-8666 GCA_964373885.1 uncultured bacterium
CATCACAGCGGCCGCCGATCGGGGAAGGATTCTCACCGCTTTAAGCCGCGGCCGGACATAAAGAGTGAAAAAGTCTTAATAAGAAAGGGCTTATCTCATTAGCATCTTGATTCTAGCGATTCTAGTGTTAGCAGGATGTGCCTCTTCGAATTATACGACGAGGGCTCTGATGGAATATGATTGGCAAGAAGAGAAGGCCGGGCAAAGCGTTCTTCTCCCACAGACGGAAACGGAAGTCAAGATGGGTTATGCCGTGGATGCTTATGTACAGCAAAACTTTGTTTTTTTAGATGATGAAACACTTCAGCAAAGAATTGATGAGATGGGGCACCGACTTCTTCAAGCAACCCCCTCTCGCAATATTGCTTACCGTTTCCGTGTCATTAACCATAATGATTTAAATGCGTTCTCGGTGCCAGGCGGATTTATTTATATTACGTATGGCATGCTTCGGCTGGCTCAAACCGAAAATGAGGTTGCAGGCCTCTTGGCCCATGAAATTGCTCATGTGGAACACCGCCACCACATGAAAAACCATCGGAGCTGCCAGGCGTTGTCAGCAGTTTTAAATAGCACGGTTTTGGGATTAAGTATGATGGGTGGAACGGCAGGCAATGGAACTCAATACGCGTCTAATTTAGGTCCCTTAGCTGCTTTGGTTACCCTGAATACCTTCCGCCGGTCTCAGGAAACGCAAGCGGATGATTATGCCGTGTTTTTGATGGAGAAAGCCGGTTTTAACCCCCACGGATTATCTCAAATTTTGCGGCGGATTTATTTGGAAAAAGATCGGAAAGATGAGCTTGCGGAATTGCCGTCAATTTTTATGACGCATCCGCCAAATCCTAGCCGTATTGATCGGATAGAAAATAAAATTATTCAAATGTATGGTCCAAAAAGGAGGGCTCACCTATGATTCGTCGAACACCATTGGGACAATTCAAATCCTATGGAGCAAGTTTGAGTATCCTTATTTTTTCGATGCTGACAATGGTGGTAACAGGATGCGCTACAACTGCAACTTTGACGGAACCGATTCAAAAAACCAGAACATTTGAAGCATCTTATGACGAAGTTTGGAAAGCGGCGGTTCAGGCGCTTACTTCCCAGAACCAAATGATTACGATGAGTCAAAAAGACAGCGGCGTGATAGGCGTAGACCGCGAATTTAACCGCGACAATGTCTGGGCGTATATCCTCATCGATGGGTGGACGAAATTCTGGACCACTTGGCAGAAATTCCGTTCTCGTGCGAATCTTGTCATCCAGCCAACCGATGAAACGAAGACTAAAGTACTCGTCAACGTGCAAATCATGGCTGATTATTTACAAAGTCAGCCGAACTTTTTTCTTGGCACCGTTACCTACTCGAATCAAGAACTCCAGCTGGTTTCCAATGGCAAGATTGAAAAGGAATATTTGGATATGATCGAGGCACAAATCCCGAATGTTCGGAAATTGGCTTGGCTTGGTGCCTCTAAAAACCAGGCAGCTGTTTTGGCTTCAAAATCAACTGCGGCATCGGCGGCATCATCTTCTGCCACTTCAACTGTTAACCCAAATTCAAGTCCGAAAGCTACTGTAGCGCGACGGGATCAGCTGGAACAAATTGAGTGGGACCTTGCTAAGGCCCGCGAACTGGCGCGCTCAGAAAAAAATATTGTTTCGAAGAAAGTGGAAGCAGTTGTGAAGAAATCTTCTCAAAATGAAATTATAGAGGCGCAGAAGAAATATCAAGAGCGTTTGGCAACACGCGCCGACGGAATTGGTCCTATGTCAAGTTCTTAAATATTCACGCTCTTGCTCAACCATTGCGGCTGCCGCTCGCGGAAGGATTCTTTCCGCTTTAAGGCACGGCCGGGTTTAACACCCCGCGAACTCCCCACTTCCTTCGAAGCCGAAGGCACCGCCGGGTTATAAAAGCCGGATTGGCTTGGAATTCGAAAGTGAAACGTAGCGTCCGGCATGATACAATTTGCACCATGCCGGCCCAAATGCCCTTTGGAATCGTTGCCCGAGCGTGCCAAAAAACGGGAAGCGCCGTTATTTTAATCGGCGGTCATGCGGTAGGGGTTCGGGGCTACCAGCGCGTCACATTAGATGTGGATTTCATGATTACCGAAGCCGATTACGAAAAGATGAAGCCCGCACTTTGCGCGGAGGGTTACGAGGAGGTTGTGCGTACCGATGTGGCTGCAAAGTTGCGTGCCAAATCAGAGAATTGTCTCGACATTGATTTTATGTTTGTCGACGGGGAGACGTTTCGAGGAATACAAAAGGAATCCGAAGCTGAAACTTTTCAAAATGCTCAATTCCTAGTTCCAAAGGCGGAGCATCTCATTGCATTGAAACTTCACGCCATTAAGCAGCAGCCCGAACTTCGCGAGCTTAAGGATCTGGGCGACATTGTCGAATTGATTAAGGCCAATCGGCTGAAGACATCATCAGAGAACTTTAGATCATTGTGTTTGAAATTCGGCACACCGGAGCTGTATCAGAAAATTCTTCAATATACGAAGCAAAATGGATGATTTGAAATTTCCGATATTTAATGAACCGCTTCCGCCGCCCAAGCGGATGGGGAACGAAGCGTATTTGGCCTTCGTGATGTGGTATTTGGACCACATGGCTCCCGAAGAACGGAAGCGCCAGCTTGCTAGAAGGCCTGTCCCGACCGGCAAAAAGTTTACCTTGTTTCCAAAGGATCTGCTGTAATTCAATGGTGTCCCGTTGGAGGACACCCCCAAGAAAATTACCGCCCGCCACCCCCGGTTTTCGGATTTTCAACCGCTTGCAACCTTCCTAAAACCGTTCATGACGGTTGACTTTATAAAGTTGTAAAAAAAGTGTGAATTTTAGGGGTTATGGATTGACTTATTTAACCCGTCGAGTTAGTCTTTTCTATAGAAAGTAGGTAGTCGGCAAACATGCAACCCGGGGGAAAAACGACCTACAAAAAAACTCGTCGAATGAATTCAAAAAAGGGAAATAGTGATTTTTTTTGCTCCTTAGTTAAATACTTATATAAAGATTTATATATGCATCTCTCAAGGAAAACAGGCCTTGTTGCACTTATTTTATTTTTCTTTTTTGCGACAAGCTTGACACATGCTGCACTAATCATTCCCCCGGGCGCACCCATTTCAATCCAGACTTATGGCAATCAACTCGCCGGAAAAATCAGTTCTGACTTCGATATTCATATCACAGCCACCGGTGCGCCGGATGTTTTCAATGTTTCAGTTTCTAAAGCAAGCGGAGCCAATCAAACGCTGAAGTCTGTGACTTATGAGGCGAGGATCATCGCCGGCATTGTCACTGTCACCTCTTCTACGGTTAGGGCGGATTTTTTTGCAGGCACTCCAGTGACCTATACCGGTGCGAAACTTTTTGACGGGATGAAAATAATCTTTCCATCCTCCGACCCCATCGTAGAAATCACCCGGATGATTTTGAGATCGAAAAATAATCCGGCTGTAGATGAAGTGAATTTCCAATCAAAAGGCCGTTACTGGAAAATTCACACCGGCAAAACCACCGTTTATGCCTCGGAAGACACCGTTGATGACATGCATGTTCATACCGGGAGCACCGTTTCAGATCAAATTAAGCACGGCGAACACGAAAAGATGATCGAGTTAGTGAAATATGTCGACGCCACGCACCGTATTGTGAAAAGCGGCAATTGGTCGGATGCAAGCATTTGGGAAAACGAAGTTCTTCCTGGCGCGGGGGCGCGCGTGTTTGTCGGTGAAGGGCTGACCATCACCGTAGACCAGGAATTTTTGAGCGGCGTTTTTTATACCGTCCGCATTGACGGAACTATTCGTTTTAAGACCACCGTCAACACGGGATTGAAAGTCCGCACTTTGGTTACGAATGCAATGGCTTCCTTTTATATGGGGACAGCCGACGACCGCGTTCGTCCCGGGGTCACCTCGCAAATTCTGATTGCCGATCGCGGTGTACGAGACGCCGCCGCCCGGCTCATTGATCCGCTTGATTTGGACGGCGGTGTTATTGCGCACGGACAGATCTTTAATATGTTCGGAGAAGAAAAGACGGCTCATGCGATTCCCAATGAAACTTTACAAGCGGGCCTGACGCGCCTTACGTTTGTCGAAGCGCCGAAGGGCTGGCATGCCGGGGATGAGCTTGTGTTTCCAACGACAACGGATCCAGATGATTTTCAGATTCCAGATGAAGATGAACTCATCAAAATAACGGCCATTTCAGGCGATGGAAAGATGATTACGCTGGAAAGAGCTCTGCAATACAATCATTTGGCACCTCCCGGCGTAAAAGATCCCAAAAATCCGGCTAAGCTTCTGGCCATCCCGGTGGGAAATCTCACGCGGAACGCGTTTTTTAAATCCGAGGCGACTTATCTTCCGCCGGTTTATCCGCCCTCTCCTATGACATCCGCGCTTATTAACGAAGTTCAGGCGGGCCTTTCACGCCGAGGCCATTTCATGGTGATGCATGCCCAAAGCGGGGTTTTAATCGACGGCGCCGGGTTTTATGATTTAGGGCGCACCAATGCCAGAATCGGCACGATGCTGACGATTCACACCATTCCGATGCTGGATACGAACGGCCAGGTGATTCCGGGAACCGACACCAATACAATAGGCCGTTACTCACTTCACATCCACGGCCGTACGGGAGCCGATGCGTTAAAGAACCCGATCCGCATTTCCAATTGTGCGATCACACGCAGCCCGAAGCACGGGCTCGTCAATCACGGCGGCCATGTGATGGCCAATGACAATGTGACATTCGATGTCGCGGGCTCACACTTTTTTGCCGAAAACGGCAGCGAAATCGGCACGTTTACTCACAATTTGGCCGTCCGTTCCTTCGGCCCCGTTCCAAGCGGCGGCGACAACTTCTTTTTGCTGGGGTCCTTTAACCAAACGACGAACAACGGCACGGTGCCGGCCTTTGATGCGGGGGGCAACGGTTTCGGCTTTTGGATGCAGGGGCAGGGCATCAGGGTATTGGATAATTATTCTTTTCACCATCGGCATTCTGCTTTCGCTTACTATGCGTTGGGCCTCAAAGAAGGGCTCAGGGACTCATCACTAGCGGAATGGCTGCGCGTTCCCACCATCCAATTCCAAGTTGCTAACATGAACGTTGCGGATGCAGACGGCAATGTGGACCCTGAAAAGGTAGCTTTGAAAGATCTGATGATCGAGAAAGGCTTACAGGAAGTGCCCATTCAAGCGGTTCCCACCACCTTTGCCCGCAATGTGGGCGGTGCTTCGATGATCGGATTGTTTGCACCCTATATCCAGACGAGTATGACCTGGAATTCTTATTACAGCAAAATTCAGGATTCCGTGCTCTGGGGCATTATTAATGGGGTTAACGTTAAGTATTCTGCGCGTGTCCATTTTCAAAATATCATTGTGATCAGGGAGCCCGCCGGTGTGAATGCCAAGGATCCAAATTATCGCGTCTACGGGGGCGGCTTCGGGGGAAATGAGGCGACACGGGACATTATTTATGATCAGGTCCATGTGGAGGGTTTTGCCGGTGGAATCGGCATACCGTTTTATGGGAATAATGTGGTTAAAGACAGCTTCTTGAAAAATATAATCAATATTGGTATCCCGGCTCCGAAAGCCGAGGGCAATATCGAGGGCCAGGGCTTTGACCCCGGCGATGACCGCCGCATCACCATTCAAAATGTCCGCTTTGAGGCGCTCAATCGGAGAGGGTATTACAATGAACCGTCCCTTGACATTTACTTTGGCGGAAGATACATCCATGACAATCCTGCCGAAGGTCCCGATCCAACCATGTGGCTTCCGGATCGGAATCTTGTCGAAATCATCGGGCAGGACGTCAATTCCATTAGAATCGGAAGCGACTATGTCCCGTCCCTATTTTACGACCGCTTTTACATCACACTTGTCAGTCCGAAGTTTACCAATCAGCTGATGGGCTATGTGGCGGCGGCCAAGAGAACGGCCTACCCCCATCTGCCGCCTCTTTACTCGGCTCCGGTCAATTTGAATGAAGGCTGGAATCATATACCAATCACGGTTCCGCCGTGGACGAGCGATTGTGTGAACAAACCTGTGGGGTGTCAGCCCCAAGTAAGGTCCGTCATGGTTTTTGGCGATACCACACCGCCGACTTTTGTTCCCGATCCGCAAATTCCGTTGACGATAGATTCGGACCATTTAAGCCAGGGTTTTTATTTGATGGGCAATGTGATTGATCAGACGGGCAATTTTAAAACGGTTCAAAATTTCAGCCGAAATTTTACCAATCTCACCGTTGATCCGGATGGAAAAGTCCGCTTGCGTTTTTCCGTATCAGATCAAGCGGGCAATACGGCTCAGGTGGTGATCCCCCTTACCTACATCGTCAATACGTATACGATCAGGGCTCAAGCGGGAGCGGGCGGCACGATTACGCCAAGCGGCGCCGTGAGCGTCACTCGCGGAGCGGATCAATCGTTTACGGTTACGGCCAATAACGGCCATAAAATCGACCGCGTTTTTAAAGACGGCAAGTTATTATTCGGTTTCTGGGGGTGTCCTGGGAGCGGATCAGATTCTGAATCGTCATCTCCTCCCGTGACTTCCTATACGTATAATTTCACAAATGTGATCGCAAATCATACGATTGCCGCTACTTTTAGTTCGGTTAATTATTCCTTAAACGTAACCATGGCCGGGACCGGCACGGGTAAGGTCACAAAATATCCCGATCAGCCGAGTTATGCCGCCGGCGCCGTGGTGCAATTAACCGCCATTCCGGCCGCCGACTCTGTATTTACAGGTTGGACCGTCGGCGGTTCCACCGATACAGCCAGTTCTTTAAGCATTACGATGAACGCCGATCAAAATATCACGGCAAATTTTTCGATCAAGACATATCGGATTTACGCCGGAGCAGGGCTCGGCGGTACGATTACGCCGAGCGGCTATCTTGACGTTCCTCATGGAAGCAGTCAGGCGTTTACGATTGTTCCCAATCCGGGTTACGCGGTTAAAGATGTGCGTGTGGACGGTGTCTCTAAAGGAAATATTTCCAATTTTGATTTCACCAATGTCACGGCCGTGCATTCCATTTTGGCCATCTTTCAGCCGGTCTATACTTTGGATGTGATCATGGCAGGGACGGGGACCGGCACGGTCACAAAAAGTCCCGACCAGGCGAATTATGTCTCAGGCGCCGTGGTGCAATTGACGGCTGCACCGGCTGCCGGTTCTGCCTTTACCGGTTGGACCATCGGAGATGCCACCGACAACACCAATCCCTTGAGCATTACGATGAATGCGAATCAAACTGTGACTGCCAATTTCAGATTGACCACATTGGTCAACCCATCGGACACTCAAATTATCGCGGACATGGTGAAAGTGATTAACGACCACTTGGGCGTGGTGGCCGAGAACCCTGAGATCGCCAATTTTGATTTGAATAGCGACGGATTAGTAACGTCAACAGATATGGCCTTGATGCAGAATATTTGGCGCGTGGATTCCGCCCTTTGGGCGTCCATTATGGATAAATTTACAGCAGAAATTCTATCGCGTCTGGGATTAAGCACAAATCCCCGCTATCTTCCCGAATTCGATGTGAATAAGAACGGGTCCATCACCATCACGGATCTCGCAAGAATCCGGATTGCTTTGAGCCGCACGGATCTTTGGGTGGTGGGTGAAATGGAAAAAGTCATTTGGGGTCATTTATGGAATGGCGGTACAGATGTCTCAAATTCATTTCCGGGATTTGACCTAAGCGGGGACGGAATAGTGAGCGCATCGGATGTCATCCTGATGCGCAATATTTGGACGCTGCCTTATGAGAAGTTTGTAATCGTTTTTGATCAATTTATGCAGGAAGTCACGAAAACCGTCGGCGCGAGAAAAGGCGAAGCCCGTTACATACCTGAATTCGACGTCGATAAGAACGACATAATCACAGCAGCCCACGATCGCGGAAGAATTCTCACCGCTTTAAACCACGGCCGGACCGACATCTCTTCCGGCGGTGGGTTTACCATTCAATTAGTTCAAAAAAACTAACCAGTCAATTCAATCTTTCTCAGTAAACCTTAATCCATTTCGGGCGATATTCTTATAAGAGAGAAAACGCCTATAACGAGGAGAGTGAAACTTGAGATCATGCATTCCCAGGTCATTTGCCGTAATGTGTGTTGTGGCTGTGTGTTTTTCATTATTTTTTGGCCGGTGTTCTTCAAGCTTTGCAATAGATGACGAAGAGCAGGGAGTCACCCTGCCGACAGCCGCCATGTCAGAGGACCAAGTGAATTTGTACAAGTCGAAACCGGTTGAGGTCAAAACCCGCTATGAAGGTGAGACGATGCGGATTGCTACCGCCGAAAATCTTAATTTCCGGGTTGCGAAAGATCGACCCATTGAAAAGGTTGGAGGCGTCGTTGTGCCGGTTCCGATGGATGCCTACATCTATCAAAAATTTGAGGAGTTAAAGAGCTTTGTGGACATCCGCTTCAGCCGTCTCGAATATCGCCTCAAAGAAATGTCAAAGGAGATTGGCGAACTCAAAACGACTGTCAAAACATTGGAAAGTAGAAAGCTCGTCGTAAGTTCTGAATAAGGATAAGCGGGTGCATCCCACTTGATACAGTTGCTTTTCGTGTCATCCTGAGCCCTTCGTTT
>CAYJWM010000074.1:0-3163 GCA_964373885.1 uncultured bacterium
TTGAGGTAAATGACACGGCCGGAACTGTCCTTAGTCTCCTCGCGGATAATATTGTTCCACGCGTCCCTAACGGTAACTGTTGTGGTATTCGCCTGCGTGTCGATCGTGTAGGTGTAATTTTCCTCTGCCCAGCCGGGGCCGAAGATTTCCACTTCATTTAAAGCCGCATTTTGAAATGTCCCGTCATTGGTCCAAGACTGGAGATTATGGATTTTTACGAAACGTGCCTGCTCATCCGGGAAAGTAACGCTGATCACTCCTTGATAAGTTAGATTGGTCATTGTTCCGGTTTTTTTCCAACTGATGCCATCAACGGAAACGCTTACATCAAAACTTCTGACAAAATATGGATCCTCAGGTCTTCCGGTATCCACACGCACTTCTGAAATTGTTTTTACACTTCCCAAATCAAGACGTACAAATTCGCTGTCTTGAATGCCGTCCGTCTTATTCTTGGAAAGCCACGGCTTATTCCGATCATGCACCCCGTCCGTCAATCGAGCGGGAACGTTCGTTGTGTCGAGTGATTCGCTCGTGCTGAGCGTGGCTAAACGGGCGAAATTTTCGCCAAGACCTTGCCGAGTCCGCGTTCTCGTCAATCTTCCCTGGGTATCGAACCACGATTCCTTAAGTAAGCCGTTCGCATTAAATTCACTTTGTAAATAACTGCCGTCCGTGTTGTAGGCCGTTGTGACGATTTTCTCACCCTGCTTGAAATAAATCTGTCGGCCTTGAGTGTCCAACCGTTCCGTGACCGGCTCAAGCGGCGTTTGGGCCAGTTCCTGGTCTTCGCGTGTCCCAAGAATATTTCCCTTGGAATCCAAGGTATAGGTATAGCGAATCGTGTTTCCATTTTGATCCTTCATGGCAATGACCTGGCCGTCCCGGTTAAAGACTCTGGTGGTCATTCCCTGGAATTGATCGGTTGTCTCTTGCGAACGAACCGCATTTCCAAAAGCGTCTTTCGTATACGCGTAGAAAAGCTTCCGGCCGTTTCGATCGGTTACGATAAGAACATCGCCAAAAGGAGAAAACTCCCTTTTTGTTGCGACTTCGCGAGTTCCATATTCGCGCGAGGTAGTGAGAATTTTGGCGTCTTCTTCATCAATAACGCCATCACCCGTAAGATCAAATTTCTGAATGTTCGCTGATTCGGCAGTTCTGTAAGCCGCCACAAGCGCCGCCAAATCCAAATCATCGACCTGCCGGTCGCCGGAGAAATCATAGCGGAGCTTCGCCGCCTCATAGGAAGCCGTCACATTTCCCAACGCGTCCTTGTCATAGGAGTAAACGATCGTAAAACCATTTTTATCGGTCACGCTCAAAAGCTCTCCGGCCGGTGAAAGCCGTCTTGTGGTCAAAGCGGTCGCGCCCGTCTTCAGCGAAGCAGTCGTCGTAGACGGCAAGGTTTCGCGCTCCTGGATTTCGGCCGTATTTCCAAAAGCGTCTTTGACATACTGAAACATAATCTCGCGGCCGTTTTTATCCTTCATGTAGATTTGTTCGCCATCGGAATTGAAACGGAAGGTTTCCTGATAATTGATTGCCTGACCCGCTTGAGTCACATCATTCGTCGTTTCAACTGACTCGGAAACTCGTCCCAAGGAATCATATTTGTATGCGCTCGTTGTCACCCGCCCGTTCCGGTCGCGCCGGTAGACGGTATTCCCATAGCGGTCGATGCGCTCAAGCTCGGTAAAATCGATCTGATGGCCAAACGTGTCCGTGAAACGCGTCCTCCGTTCGATTTCTTTCTCACCTTTCGCATTCTGGCGAGTCACGATGTCGGTCACAATTCCGTTTCGGTCCGTGATCTTCGTGATTTCACCGGTGAGATTAAGATCGCGAGTTTCAACGGAACCTTGACCTTGAGGATCGTGAGGATAAAGAGTCCGTTCCGTGACGCGAATCGTATTTCCCTGCGCATCTTTGGCGTACGTGAAGTTTTTGACAAGTCCATTGGTGAACTTTTGGCTGATGACCTCGCCGTCACGATTAAATATTTGATGAATGACAGCGCCATTACCGGAATTCGTCACAAAGCTTTCGGCAGGCACACCGAACCCGTCACGCGCATAAACCGTTTGGCGCTTGAGGCCCGTAGGATCGATTTCCTCTATGAGTTCACCGTTGGAATTGTGCCGGCGGACGGTTTTCGAAGTGAAAAGGTCAGAACCGGAAACAATGACTCCAAGACCCGTTAGAAACTCAACGACTGCAGCTTGACGGCTTGCGTCTGCCTCGCTACGCTCCGTGGAGGTTAATTCCTCATAATCGCGTCCGCCCGCTTTCAGGAGTTTTTCTCCCAGGAGCGTCCACGCCGCAGAGGGGACAGCCGATATTTCACTGCCTGTCCCCTCAGTCACAGAAGGATCGAAGCCCTCTAAATCAATGCGAAGGAAGCCGGCCTGCAAGTCCACCTTGTAAAAAGTCCGTTGCGTTTGGATTTTGGCTTCAAAAATATCTTTCGCATAATCATAGGCGCTGAGGACTCCCTCGGGACTTAAGGAAAGAATGAGATCGCCTTCCCGATTGAAAAGCTTATGGGTTTTATCCCGGTGAAGGGTTGTGCCCGCGGGAAAACCGGATGCGTCAAAAAGCGCTTGAACCTCCGCGTCATTGCGAGGCAGCGAGCCAAGAGTCCACGGCGTCAACCATCCGGAAACGTCCTTCAAAAAATACTGTGTCTCAGTCACAGCCCGTCCAAGCTGGCTTGGGTGCGGTTTGGAATCAAAAAGAGTGACGCGGCCGGTTTTGTCGATTTCGGCGGTCACTTCACCATCGTCTGAGAAGGCGCGGAAGATTCGGCCTTGATCCTGATCATTCGTCTCAAAGACAGCAACATTTCGGCCGGCGCTGTTCTTCACATATTCGAAACGGGTGGTGCGGCCGTAGAAATCGGTAACAGAAATGATGTCACCCACCGAATTATATTTACTCGTTGTTACCCGATTCGGAAAGGTTCCATTTGTTTCTTCGACGCGGTCAAGCCGCCCTGTGGAAGTATAAAAATAATTTTTGATCGTAAAAGCGTCCGTTACCTTGTCGATTCTTTCTTTCCCGGAAACGGCAGTCCCACCCGTTGGGCAGCCGTCGCAGACGGAATCGGTTTTGTAGGTCGTGGTTCTGGAAAGCCGTTTCGGCTGCTGTTCCATTTGGCCGG
>CAYJWM010000074.1:3263-8622 GCA_964373885.1 uncultured bacterium
CGTCATCCCGGCTCCGCAAGAGAAGTCCTTCTTCATCCCGTTCCTCAAAGGTGGCGAAGCGGAGGACTTCAGCACCTGTCTTGACATCGATAAAGCGGCGGGTAGTATCTTTTCGCTTAAGCTGCCGGTCCGCACCCGGCCAATATTCATAGGTAAAATCAATTTCTTCGCGCGTGGGATCACCTTGAAGATATTCCGAAAGAAAAATAAGTTCGCCCTCTTTATTATGAATCCTTACAACGCGCGACTCCTCCTGACTTCCTTGGTAATGGACTTCCGTGGTCGTGCGGCTTCCGGTCTGGGTATTTGAAACATAGAAATATTCAATCCGCTTCCCATCCGGATAGGTGATCGATTCCGTCTCGCCCGCCGACGTGTAGGTATAAAGAGTTTCCGTGCCCTGCGTATCGACGAAACGCATCAAACGGCCGTCTAAATCGTAATGGCTTTCCGTCGCGACTGTCGTGGTCACATCGATGCCGTCCACATTTTTTGCAGTCACGGAAATGGTTTCTTTCTTCCGCTTAAGCGTTCCTATGGCGAATTTTTCAATTTCATAAACCTTCACGATTCCATTTTGAGGATCTTCCACTCGGACGACATCCCCATCCGAATTAAAATAACTCGTCACCCCAGCGGCATCGGTCCGCTGCGTGAGATTTTCTGAAACTCCGAAGGTGCGATTTTTGGTATAGTTCTTGGTTTCCGCTGAGCCATCCGCTTTGTGAATCACCTCGGTAACTGCTTCATTCGCCCAAATCAAGCGGCTTTGTGTATCTCGAAGTTTTGAGTAAACAGTCGTGCGCTCAAAACTTCCATCGGTTTTGGTTTCCGCGAGCCTCAAGGCTTCCCCATCGAAGCCCCGTGTGTAATCCATGATATTTCCGAATCCATCTTCATAATGAAGGAGGTATCCTCGGGCATCGTAAACTTCACGGCTTGTTCTCGCGGTCCCCGTCGAACCAAGTGGGGTAGTCTGCTTCGTAATTTCCTGGGGCCGGCCAAGTGAGTTTGTGACCATAACGGTGGTTTTGCGTTCCTCAGGAGTCTCGTTCACGGTTTCATTTCCGAGGGCGCCCCATTCTTGGATTGAAATGCGTGCTCGAAATTGTGCTTGGACATTGGGATCGGTAGAAAGGAGTGAAAACCATTGTTTGAGAAGGCCCGGTGTTAGATGTTTGAGTGAAGAGGAAGCGCCGAGGTTCGCTTTGGCGTAAGCGAGAAACCCTTCCCCATCTTGAAGCTCATACGTCGTCAGCTTTCTGATTCGGTCGCGCTCATCTCGCTCGCGGATAATTACCTGTCCTACTTCAGCTTCATTAATTGTGTAGGCAAGTTCACCACGGCTTGAGAATTCCTGGACATGCTCAAGATCAACCTGTCTTCCGAACCGGTCGATTCCAACTGTTATTTGTGTCACGACCTTATCCATTCCACTCGCGTAACGACTGATGGAATAAGTCGTTTGAACGGAATGAGGGCTCGTTCCTGTTTCCATTTTGGTCTTAAGTTCCCCTTTCGCGCCGTACGTATAAGCCGTGACGATCCCTTGATCGTCTGTGGAGGAAATCAATTTCCCCTCCGAATCAAATTCGTCAATAAAAACTTTTGTCGGCGCGCCGGGAATGGTAAGCTCGCGGCGCTCGCTTTGAATGAGCCGGGTTGAATAATAGGTCCTCGTGAAGCGGGTGATAAGTCCCTCTTTATTTTCCGTCTCGATGGGCTCACCAAGCGTGTTGAATTTGGTACGCTCAATCAGTTTTGGCGACTGAGCGTGTGCGGCATCTAAAGCGGCTAAATCGTTAATTCCATCATATTCATAAACTTTGATTTCTTCGATATCGCCATTGGGAAAGCGAGAATACACGACAACGCGGCCCTTCCCCGACCGGTCGATTGATTTCGTCACCTCGCCAAAGTCGTTAAAGGTCCGAATGGCTTGTGAAGTGAAGGAGTTAAGAAAACTATCTACGCTTTGAGCCGTCTCAGTCTGAGTCAGGAGAAGGCCTTGGGCATTTCTCGTTTCGCTAAAATTGACCGTGGTCGTATGAATAATGCCGCCAAAAGCGATTCTCTCAACTGTGGTCCTGCGCGATCCGAACGTCCCATACGTGTGCAGGAATTCATCGCCATTGGTCAGGACTTCACGGATGAGATTTCCTTTGGAATCCCATTCGTCTGTCGAGGTAGTCGTCACAGTTTTCTGATCTTCTGTCACCCAGCTTGTGCTCGTAATACTCCGTGTCACTCGTCCAAGTGAATCGCGGGTGATTGCGCTTGAAATGGTTCTCTCATCCACCGTATTCTGAAGGACCACCGCTCCCGCTTCATCCCATTGGCTTTTTGAAGTAAAAGCCGAAGGAGCGGCCGCATGCGCGGCGCGAAGCGCATCGAGAGAAGTGATTCCCTTATAAAAATACGTGGTGAGCCCCTTTGGTTTGCGGTTGTAGGAATAAAAGTCATAAACATGCTTACGAGCGCCCCCGTCCGGATCGATTTCGCTGATTAAACGGCCGTAAGCGTCATATTCGCGTGCGCTTGTCGAACTAATCTGATTTCCAAAATCATCCGTGTAAGTGAGCGTTTGAGTCGAGCGGAGGACATTTCCAAACCGGTCTTTGACATAAGTCCAGAGGGTGATCCTTCCGAATCCATCTTCAAAGCGGATCATATCTCCATCCGAATCGTACGTGTAGCGGCCCGTGCGCCCGTGGATGTCTTTGGATTCCAGAATTCTTCCTTCACGGTCAGTGATGAGATATTCTGAATTCCGATAGGGAGTCGAGGTTCCATTTGGGATCTCCCGGGTCATTTCAAGTTTCTCTGAGCCGTCCGGAAGAAAAAGGGTATAGATTCTTGAATTTTTGATTCCCACCCGATCCGTCGATGAAATCAATCTTCCGCGCGAATCAGGGATGAAGGAAACCGAGTAACTATAAGTTCCATGAATAACGCTGGCCGTCACTTGAGCAGTCGATGTGGAATAGGCATAAGTCACTTTACGACCATCCGGTGTTTCAAACTTTGTCCTCCGGCCGCTTGCATCGAACTCCTCTTTCGTCACGGCGGAAATCAAATTTCCGAAGCCGTCTGCGACGACTGCTCCGCTGTCATCTGTAAAAGCAAGCGTCTCGGTCATAGACAAATTTCCGCTTACCTCTACATAAGTCACATCCAGGGTACGGCCATTCGCAAGTTCCCTCCGGCGCGTAAGGCGGCCGCTTGCGTTATAGGTCCATTCAACGGTCTCGCCATTCCTGTCCCTGACGCTTAAAAGTCTTCCCACTGAATCAAAAGTCCGGCGGGTCGAATAAGATATATTTTTAAGATTCGGATCGGCAAATCGGGACCAATTGACGGAATCCAATACTTCAGTCAGTTTTCCATTGAGATCGCGCGTATAGGTAAAATTGTGAATTTCGTTGTCAGGCGTGAGAATCTTTTTTGTATTTCCCCAGATTTGGACCGATTTCATGGATACGTTTCCGGTTTGGACCGCAAGGTAGGGATCGGCCTGGACACCTGCCAAGACAAAAAGGGGCTCTGAAACAATACCGCGATGTCCGGGATCGAAATACACAACGAGCCCATCGAGCGTAAAATCAAATTGAACTCCGTAACGTTTCCCGGCTTCGGGAACGTGCTTGGAAATGATAACTTCTTCCCGGTCCACCAGGAACGGAACTCCGTCTACAAACTCTTCCCGGGGGCTTTTCACCTTCAATTTAAAAAAGCCGTCTTCAATCACCAGTTTCACGGTTCCTTTCAGAGGCACACCCCGCACGAACTCACCTGGGATCACAAAACCGGTTTCAAGAAGGAGTGTGGCTGGAGTGGCCCCAACCTCAAACTCGGCATAGATTGAAGGAAGCGTTGCCCCATGAGTTGATCCCGGGATCGTAAAAGAGGAAGAAGAGAATCCTGTCTGATCAGTTAAGAGATCCCGGTCATAAAGAGAAAGGAGATTTCCTCGGCTATCGGTCCGGAGCATTCCTTCGCCAATGAGTTGGGCCAGGGATTGATTCGCCGCTTCCGGATTAAAGGCAACGGCTGCACGTATCGCTTCCAAATTAAACTCTTCGCGATAGGTTCCTGAGACTGCATTCGAACCGTCATAAAATTTAACATCGATCGTTCGCCGGCCGGAACCTTCGGGAATCGAGATGATCTTCGAAGTGCTGTAAGTTTCAGGAGTTGAAAAAGTATCTCCGTCAATCGAATAACTCCATTTGGCCACGGCTCCGCCGAAATCCTGGCTTGCGAGTTTGAGTTCAAGCTTTGCCGCACCCAACGTGAGATCCGTAAATTTCACCGCTTCAACAGCTCTACCAACAGACACGTTGGGCTGAACTCGAGGACTTTCCGCAGGGCCGTAGGAGGCGGGGATGAAATTCGGGTCTTTCGTGAGAATAATTTTATCAAGAATAAATCCGTCCTCCCTCATCCAGACATTAAGCGTGTGAGCGCCCGGAAGGGTAATATTGAGACTTGCCGTCATGTTATCCAGAGTACTTTTCGACCAGATGAAACTGTTGTAGGTGGTGAAGCTGATTCGATCCGAGGTTGAAAAGGGCAGGCCGTCCATCCCCACATGCACGGTATCATTGCTCGTGTCGACAGCCCGTCCCCTCACCCAGACGTAATAGACGCCAGGCGTTTGAATGAAAACGTCAAATTTGAGTTCGGGGCTTGCAGTGAGGTAGCCCGTGTTAATGACAGAACCTGTGTCGGGTCCGGCGAGAAAATAACCTTCTCCGGAAAATCCCGTCTGCGCCGTCTGACGCGTCCATGACTTTCCCCCGCGTGGGACATCTTGCTGGGCGTGTTCGGCATCAATCACAAGCATTCCCTGATTTTCAAGGAAGGCGCCGGTAACGGCTGGCGGCGGCTGATCCGGACCCGCCTGAACCACCGCAGAACCTTTATAGCGGGGACTGTAGAACTCAACCGCTTGGCCGGAAGAAAGCCCTTTGCGGCCTACTGCAGCATAAGAATCGCGGAAGCCAAGCGTAAAGGTCGTGGCGATACCGAGTGAGAAGATGGCATTTTTGGCATTTTGATTGAGGTAATAGCTTCCTTCATCCGCGACGGCGACAGCCACATAACGGCCCTGAGGAATCGATTGAATGTAGGCCGCCATCGCATCCGCATTGGCAGAGGATGCATAAGTGTCAAAACTCTTTACCTCGAGCAGTTGGCCCGAAACTTCGTCGATCACGGCAAGCGTAAAGCCGCGCTTCTTGATATTGATTACAGGAACACCGTTGACATAAATTTCGGAGGAGTTGCCGTCATCATACCCGCTTGAGCGGACGCTGATGCGTACAGGCGGTTTGACACCGGTCGTCGGTACGGGAGG
>CAYJWM010000075.1:0-8491 GCA_964373885.1 uncultured bacterium
CAGCACCCTTGTGGTGTCGCCTCAGAATGACAGCTGTATGAAGTGGTAGGCACCTACGACGACTGCTTCGCTTGCCGTCTACGACGACTGCTTCGCTTGCCGTCTACGACGACTGCTTCGCTTGCCGTCTACGACGACTGCTTCGCTTGCCAAATCATTATTAATGTATCATAATGTTTTGATTCCACTGAACTGTCTCTGAATGGCTGAAACTCAGTAGAGGGCGTGCTTGAAAAAGGGTTTTGGAATCTACATCGGCAGGAAACAGGTAATCGCGGCGGCGGTTTCCGTTTCAGGCGGCATCCCCTCTCTCCTCCAATATGCGATCGAGCCGATTCAAAAAACTGCTTCTCAAACGGATATTTCCCCCAAGTCGAAAAAAGAGCCCAAAAAGAAGGAATTAAGCCCGGAAGCCCAAACCGTCAATCGCGCGCTTCAAAAAATCGGAGCCCTCAGGGCGCATGTGATCGCGGCATTTAACCCGTTTCATTTGGTGACCCGCTATTTTGAAATTCCTTTCGTGCCCGTCCGCGAGCGCCGGGAAGCGGCCCGTTATGAGGCCACCCGCTACATTCCGTTTAAACTCGAGGAGACGGTGGCTGATTTCCATATGACGGAACGGAAAGCGAAATCCGGCGAAGCCATTCTCGGAGTGACCGCCGCCGCCGCGAGATTGGATGTTTTACGCTCTTATGGAAGCCATTTGAGACAGGGGTCTGCGAAGGTGGACATGGTGGAGCCCCTCTTTTCGGCTTTTGCGCGCGCTCTTTGGGCAAGCGAGAAAAAGCTGGGCGAAGGCGCGTGGGGATTTATTTTTATCGACGGCGATGAAAGCGTTAATATTACGCTGGTCAGCCGGGGAATGGTGTATCTTTCGCGCGATTTCCTGCTTACAGGAGAGGATGCCCGCGCCAATGAAACGCGTTTTTATGAGGAATTAAAGGCCTCGTTGGATTATATGAAAAAAGAATCCGGCGAGGAGCGCTTGCCGTTTGCGACGACTGCTTCGCCGGAGCAAATATTTCTTGCCGGGACCGGAGATTTGCTTTTCTGGCGTGATTTTCTGACCAGTGTTTTCGGCACGGAGACACGTTTTGACTTGGCCGTGTTTCCGGCAGATCAGAACGTGCCCGCCCAAGTGATTTCCGGACTTCTGGTCGCGATTGGTTTGGGGCTTCGGAGTTTCAGCGATAAATCTCCCTTGGGCACGTTCACGCTTATGCCGCCGGCCGAGCTTGAAACCAAGCCGGAGCGCTTTAGAAAAACGCTTCAGATTGAATTTTTGTTTTTTGCGCTTTTTTTTGTGTTCGCCCGGTTTGCCGTTTTGGGGCCCTATGCGGCGCATGTTCAAAGGCAGGTTTTGAAGCAAATGAGTCCGGAGGCGGCCGGTGATTTGCGCCTGGCCAGCATGGCTGTTCCGGAACTGAGCAAGATGAGAGATAATCTTCAAGCAAGCGGAAGCCAAATCGAAAAGATTGTGAAAGGCAATCTGAGCATCGGGGCGAAACTTCTGGCCGTTTCCGAGACAATGCCGAAGGCCATTTGGCTTGAGCAGTTTACTTATGAAAGCGGTTTGTCGGAGGGCGGGCGCTACGACCGTTCCGGCACTTCCACGGGCAGAGCGCTTAACCTCCGCGGACAATGTTATTTGGCCAATGCGGAAGAGGACGTAAGAGCGATTGATCAATGGGTCAAGACCTTGAATCAAAACAAAGTTTTTCTTGAGGGTTTTAGAAAAGCGGTTGTTACGGAAGTGAGGCGCGAGAAGTATTTAAGCCAGGACACCACCATGTTTTCCATTTTGTGCCAATAGGGTAAAATATGATTGGTTTCAAACTGACCGAACGGCACAAGCAGATCGGGATCAAGTGGGCTGTTCGGTTTGTGTTTGTGGTATTGGGATGGGTTTTGGCCATTCAGCCGGCTTTGGTGAAAATCAAATTAAACCGCGAAGCCACGAAAGATATCGAAGAACGCTCACAGTTGATTCTTGAGATTCACCGGCTTCAGGAAAAAAACAAGCAGTTTGACTCCGTGCTGCCGGATGAAGAAAATGCGCACGCGCTACTCGGTAAAATTTCGAAGCTGGCGGGTGAAAATAATTTTGACGTTCAGTCCCTTGTGCCGACAACAGAATCGGCCGGGTCTTATACCAAGGTAAGATTAAATTTAAGGGGCCGGGCGAGCTTTATTTCTTTGCTCAACTTTTTGAAAGCGTTTGAAGCGCTCAAGCTTTCCGGAGCTGTGGTCAGCATGTCGGCGGCCAATGACGTGAGCCGCGCAGATATCGGCGGCTTGCCTCAGGTGGATATCGTGTTGGAAACCTATTTAAAAGGCACATAGGGATTTATGCAGCGACAACCAACGATGATTTTAGAGACAGTTCCGCATGTCATTCTGAAGCCCGAAGGGCTGAAGAATCTTGGAGTGAGATCCTTCGCTATCGCCTGCCTGCCGGCAGGCAGGCTCAGGATGACAGAGCTCATGAAGCTGTTTCTGGTGTTTTCGTTCATGTTTTCCTTTTTTCCTGTCCTTCTTTTTGCGGATGCACCGCCCAAGCGCGATATTTTTCAATCCACCATTAAGCGCCCCGTGGCGGGGGGCCAGCCGGTGGCGGGCCAGCCGGTGACGGCGATGCTCCAAGGAATCAGCATCAGTTCGAAAGGTTCTTTTGCCGTCATTAACGGGATGGTGCTGCATGAGGGAGAGGAAAAGAGCGGCATTAAGGCGGTTAAAATTAGAAGGCGGGAGGTCGATATAGAAGTAAGCGGGGTTTCGCGGACGCTTCAAATGGTGGTGTATGAAGGGGCGGCCGGCAAGGGGCCAAGACCGGAAGCGCCCCAGCCGGAGGAAGGTTTACCAGAAGAAGGTTTAGAGGAAACAGTGCAAGAAGAAAGTTCGGAAAAGGATTCGGAACCGGAAGCCGGTTTATAGGAGGTAAGACCATGTATCAATTATTCAGAACAGCCATATTAAAAAGTAGTTTTATTTTTTTGGCGATGCTTCTTTTGTTTTCCACAACCCTTCTCTATGCTCAAGACCCTGCCGCCGTGCCGGCCGTAGATTCCTTTTTACCGGAGGATCAGGTCGCAGCTCCCACCGACCGGCTGTATCTGGATTTTAAGGGCGCTTCGCTTTTGAATGTATTGGTCATTCTTTCCGAGCTGAGCGGCATTAATTTTGTGGCCGGGAAGGAAGTGGCCGGGCGCGAGGTCAACATGGTGCTGGATGATGTGGTGCTGGAGGACGTGCTTGAGGCGATTTCCAAAGGGACCAATGTGACCTATGATTATATTCCGAACCGGAATATTTATCTTTTCCGTGCGGCGGCCGATGCCGAGGCCAATCCGATGCTCGTGACACGCGTCTTCAAGCTTTATTACATTCGCGCGAGCCAGCTCCGGGAAATCGATAGCGGCAGCACAGGCGGCGGTTCTTCCAGCAGTAGCGGTTTTTCAGCAGGTTCTTTAACGGAAACCGAAGCGGAAGCTTCCTCCCAGATTCTGACCATTGTTGAAAACATACTTTCAGAGCGGGGCAAAGTGAATGTGGATGACCGCTCCAATAGTCTGGTCATAACCGACACGGAAGACCGCCTGCAGATGATTGAGCAGGCCATTGTGGAATTGGACCGGCCGCTGGAGCAGGTGTTAATCGAAGCGATTCTCATCGAAACGCTCGAGGATTTCGACCGTTTCCTCGGCGTGGACTGGACGGCACATGCCACGGGGAATATCTTTACACTTGAAGGTGCGGGGCCGGTAGGCACGCGGTTTCCGTTTAATTTTTTCAGCGGTCAATTCATAGAAAGAGTAATTCCGGGCGGGACGGACGGGATTTTGGATAAAACAGATATAGCCGATACGAGCGGCGCTCCCGCTGCCGCCACCGCAGGGAGTAAAACTTTTGAGGATCTTGATATTGCGGTTAAAATGCTTCAGACCGCCAACAAGGTGCGAGTGATTGCCAAGCCCAAAATTCTGGTATTGGATAATCATCCGGCTTTAATTAAAATTACGACCAATGCCGCGATCGGCGGCAATACGCAGCAAGCCGCCACAGGCCAGCTAACGTCTACTTCGTCAACTTCCACTGAGCGCGCGGAAGTAGGGACATTGCTTCGCCTGACCCCTTTAATCAATACAAACAATCGCATTACGCTTACCATCGAGCCCAGTTTCTCGTCGGTCGCGCAATCTACCCTCACGCTGGCGGCTGGAGGAAACACGATCAGCGCCGGCGACGTTACGGTCAGGGCGGCGAGAACAACCTTGATGCTCAATGATGGGCAGATCATTGCCATGGGAGGCCTTTTGCAAAGCTCCCAGAGCAACACCACGAGGAAGATGCCGATCGCAGGCGATCTGCCTTTTTTGGGTGAGATTTTTACCAGGCGGACACGTGATCTTACAGATCGCGAACTTTTGCTTTTTGTCAGCCCGCATATTGTGCGCGATCCTTCAGAAGTCCAGGCGGCGATTGTTCCGGATGAAAGAGACCGTTTTGACGATGAAGCTGCGCCTTTCTGGCGGGTGAAGCGCAAGCCCTGGTATCGGAAAATTGTCATGGAAGCCAAGCCCGAATCCTCCAAAATCGAAGGGCGGGTGATTGCCGCCCGCGAGCAGGCCATGGATGATACGCTTGAAATTCTCGCTTCCGAGCCCCAGGAACAGCCGATTTAAACTGTTTTTTCTTTCCTCTCCACCTGCCTGCTGGCATTTTTCCAAAATACCTGTTACCTTTTAGTAAATATCACAATCATAACCGCTAACCCCTTAACGCTTTAGGAATAGTGTATGCGTGAAAGCGTGCAGATCGGCAAGCTTTTGGTTGCAAAGGGATTGATCACTCCCGGTCAGCTCGAGCAAGCCGTTGAAGAGCAGAAGCGGACAAAAGAACCCATCGGCAAGGTTCTTGAGCGGCTCGGCTTTATTCGAAACGAAGTTCAGTTTAAAATCGCCCTTTCCGAACAAACCGGTACCCCCTTTGTCGCCGCCGAACAGCTCAAACCCCGCATGGACCAGCGGCTTAAGGAATTGGTTCCGAAAGCCATGGCGCTTGAGCATCTCATTCTGCCGCTTGCCCGCGAAGGCCATCGATTGAAACTCGCTCTTGCAAAACCGCCCGACGTGATTTTAATGGACAATCTGAGAAAAATAACGGGCTGCGATATTTCACCCGTTCTTGCCACCGAAGGGGATGTCCGCAGCGCAATCGAAAAGTTTTACGGTTCCACCGAACTTGAAGAAGTGGTCAGCTCCTCGGCGATTGATACCGCCTCACAGCTTTATATTCAAGATACGGAAGATGAGAAGGTAGACTTAGGCGCTATTGTCGCCCAGGCCGATCAGGCGCCGGTCGTGAAGCTGGTGGACGTTTTGCTCAAGAAAGCCGTGGATGACCGGGCAAGCGATATTCACATTGAGCCGTATGCCGACAAAACGTCCATCCGCTACCGGATTGACGGCATTTTATACGAGCTTTCGCCTCCGCCCAAACAATTTCATATGGCGGTGATTTCGCGCGTCAAAATTCTCTCAAAGCTTGATATCGCCGAGAAACGCATTCCCCAAGACGGCTCTTTCGCCATGAATTATCAAGGGCGGAAAATCGACGTCCGCGTTTCAACGGTGCCGGTGATTTACGGCGAGAAGCTCGTGATGCGTATTCTGGACAAAAGGACCGAGCTTTTGGATTTGACCGCGCTTGGCTTTGAGCCGGAGCAGCTCAAACATTTTGAGGACGCCATTCAAAAGCCGTACGGGCTTATTTATCTCACAGGGCCGACGGGAAGCGGAAAATCCACGACGCTTTACGCGGCGGTTAACCGCAGGAAATCCGGGAAAGTCAATATCATGACCATTGAAGACCCCGTTGAATATCAGATCGGGGGGATCAATCAAGTTCAGGTGAAGCCCGAGATCGGGCTCACGTTTGCGACCGGCTTGCGGGCATTTTTGCGGCAAGACCCGGACATTATTTTGGTGGGTGAGACGCGCGACCAGGAAACCGCCGAAATTTGCATCCGGGCCGCGCTGACCGGCCATTTGGTGTTAAGCACGCTTCACACCAATGACGCGCCCACGGCCATCAGCCGGCTTGTGGATATCGGTGCGAAACCCTATCTGGTGGCGGGGAGTCTTCTTTTGATCGGCGCCCAGCGATTGGTACGAAAATTGTGCCCGGAATGCAAAGAAGCGTATGCGCCGGATGAGAAGACGCAGAAGGACTACGGGATCAAAGCAAAAACCATTTACAAAGCGAAGGGCTGTAAAGAATGCCGCCATATCGGTTACTGGGGGCGAATCGCGATTTACGAGACGCTTCCGATTGATGACGAGATGAAGCGCATCATTGCGCGGGATGCGGATGTTCAGCAGCTCCGGCGGCTTCAGAAAGAAAAGGGCTATGGAACGCTTCTTTCGTACGGGCTTCGCAAAGTAGAGGAAGGCATCACTTCCTTGGAGGAAGTGCTGAGCGTGGCGTATGAGTGAGCTCCGTAAATACAAATGCCGGGTGAGAAAGCGCGATCAGTCGGGCCTTCTGGAAACCGTCACGGTGGAGGCCAAAGATATGGAGGAAGTGATTCAAAAGCTTCATCGGGAAGGATATCTCGTGATCAATGCGGAGTATTTTACCGAAGGGCGGAGCGGATTATTGCGTAGACTGATCGGCCGGCGGAGAACCGTTACACCGGGGTCGTTATCCTTAGAAGCGGGAGAGGAAAAGTCCGGTGTCTCGCTTTTAATGGGAGGGGAAAGGTCAGCTTCCCGCTTTCAATTGTTCGGGCATGTGAGTACGCGGGAGCTTATTTCTTTTGCCGTGCAGCTTTCGGCGCTTCTGAAGGCCGGCGTGCCGCTCATCCGTTCGCTTCAGGTGGTACAGAAAGGGACAAAAAACAAGTATTTTAAATCCGTGCTCAGCAGTTTGATTGAGCAGGTGGGCGGCGGTTTTTCCTTGAGTTACGCCGTCGGCGAATACCGCGATGTGTTTCCTTCGGTTTGGATGAATTTGGTGGAAGTGGGGGAGGCAAGCGGAAATCTGCCGAATGTCTTGGATGAGATCGCGCATTATCAGGAGGCCATCCAGCGTATCAAAAGCAAAATCATATCGGCTTTTTTTTATCCGTCCATTTTGACTCTTTTTGCTACCTGTGCCGTCGGTTTTCTTTTGCTTAAAATTATTCCCAAATTCGAGGAAATTTTCATCTCACTGAATGCCAAGCTTCCTGTCATTACGGAATGGGTGATTGTCGCAAGCAAACTGCTTCGGAATTATTTTCCCATTTTTATAGGTTTGATCATTGCCGCCGTTGTCGGCTTCATATTCGCGAGCCGTACGAAAACAGGCAAAGTCATTTTTGATTTTTTAAAACTCCAGCTCCCGATTATGGGACAGCTTCTTCTTCAAGTGTCTATTGTCCGCTTTGCGCGCAGTTTCAGGACGCTGATGAAAGCGGGCGTTCCCATTCTTCAGTCGCTTGAAATTGCGGGGCGCTTGGCCCAAAATGCGGTAATGGAGGAAGCGCTTACCGAGGCCCGGGAGGCCATTCGGGGAGGAAGAGGGCTTGGGATTCAACTGGAAGCGGCCGGCCTTTTTCCGGTGTTTATGACTCAGCTCGTGAGCGTGGGGGAAGAGGCGGGGGAATTGGAGCGTTTTTTGGAAATTATCGCCAATTATTATGAGGAACGGGTCGATACTTTTCTTAGCCGCTTAAGCGTCATGTTGGAACCGCTCTTACTGATTGTTGTGGGGTCTATCATAGGTGTGATCGTAGTGGCCATGTTTTTACCCATTATGGAAATCAGCACCAGCGTGCATTAAGAGGGGTTGTTTGCGAGCCCTTCGATTGTCATGCTGAGCCTGCCTGCCGGCAGGCAGGCGATAGCGAAGCATCTCAGGGTAAACTCCGCGAAGAATCTCCGAGCAGAGATCCTTCGTCGCTTACGCTCCTCAGGATGACATTCCCTTAATAACTGGGAATGTCAGTTTCTAAAGCGCCTTCAAAAGCCGAAGAATTTTCTCACCTTATTTGAATCTCTGATGGCGGCGTGTTAGTTTAGTGATTGGCAAAGATGAAGCAATTGTTCGTCTTGCCGATAATCAATTTTGGGGACACGATACTTAATTGCCTTTCGATGGCGAGAATGTTTAATTAAGTATCGTGTCCCCAAAATTACCCAAAATTAAAAAAAGGTGTGGATTTGACAATTAGCGATTGGCTGGTCGGGGTTCATTTGCCCGGTCCTATTTATTCCATCATATCAGTCGGCCGCTCTCTAAAAGCGAATCTACTCCTCATCGCAAAAAGGGGACAGGCAGCGAAGCAGTCGTCGTAGACGGCATTAATTGCCTGCCTGTTCCCTTTTTGATAAAAAGGAGAAACCGAAATGAAACATATAAGAAATAAAAAGGGATTCACGCTCATTGAAATTTTGATCGTGGTCGTGATCATCGGTATTTTGGCGTCCTTGATCCTGCCGCGTATGCT
>CAYJWM010000076.1:0-1554 GCA_964373885.1 uncultured bacterium
AAAGCTCCGCTCAAGTTTTCGCGAAGCTTGAGATGTTCAATCCCGGCGGCAGCGTCAAAGACAGGATCGCGTTCAATATGGTAGAACAGGCCGAGAAAAAAGGGATTTTAAAGCCTGGCTCTGTCATTGTCGAGCCCACGAGCGGGAACACCGGTATTGGCCTCGCGGTCGTTGGCGCGGTCAAAGGCTACAAAGTGATTTTAACTATGCCCGAATCGATGGCCCAGGAACGCATTCAGATCTTGGAAAGTTTCGGCGCCCAGATCGTGTTGACCTCGGCCAAAGAAGGAATGGTCGGCGCGGTCGAAAAGGCGCGGGAAATCGTGGCGACGATGAAGGACGCGTTTATGCCCCAGCAGTTCACCAACCCAGACAATCCCGCCATGCATCGGAAGACCACCGCCAAGGAGATATTAAAGGATACAGACGGCGAGCTGGACGCTTTTGTCGCGGGTGTCGGCACCGGCGGAACGCTCACAGGTGTCGGGGAAGTGCTTAAAAAACACAACCCGAAAATAAGAATTGTCGCGGTCGAGCCTAAAACCTCGAGCGTCTTATCCGGAGGCAAACCCGGCCCTCATATGATTCAGGGGATCGGCGCGGGGTTTGTACCCGAAGTGCTGAATCGTGAGATTATCGATGAAATCATTGCCGTTGATGACCAGGAGGCGTATCAAATGGCGAAACGTCTTTCACGCGAAGAGGGGATTTTTTCAGGGATCTCTTGCGGCGCGGCTTGTATCGGAGCGCTCAAAATCGCCAAGGCGCTTGGTTCAGGGAAAACAGTGGTCACTTTATTCCCCGATTCCGGCGAACGGTATCTCAGCATGGAACCTTATTTTAATGTTTAAAATTCTGCGCCAGATTATTTTTTATGTATTTCTGGTGGCGCTTTGGCAATTTTTATTCAGTTTAAAACTATGGCCTCAATATCTTTTTCCTTCACCCGGACAGGTGCTTGAGACGCTGGGTGAGGGTTTTAAGAATAAAACTTTTTTTATCGCGATTGGCGTGAGTTTGAAGAGGCTTTTTATCGGCTATGGGATCTCCGTTTTTTTTGGGACGATCTTGGGGCTTTTGATCGGGAAAATAAAAATTTTAGATGAAATGATCGGGGGATTTTGCGTCGGCCTTCAGACATTGCCGAGCATTTGCTGGCTGCCGCTCGCGATCCTTTGGTTCGGCTTAAATGAGTCCGCGATCCTATTTGTGGTGATCATGGGCTCGCTTCTCTCAGTTACGATGGCGACCGACTCCGGGGTGAAGAACATCCAGCCGATTTATCTCCGAGCGGGCCTCAACATGGGCGCGTCAGGCCACCGAATGTTCACCAACGTTGTTTTACCGGCGGCGCTGCCTTCGATCCTGATGGGCTTAAAACAGGGTTGGTCCTTCGCGTGGCGCTCGCTCATGGCCGGCGAAATCCTTTTTGTGAGCCTGGGGCTCGGGCATCTCTTGAACATGGGCAGGGAGTTGAATGACATGAGCCAGGTGATTGCCGTGATGATCGTGATCGTTTGTATTGGTATGTTCATGGACATGCTGGTTTTCGGA
>CAYJWM010000076.1:1654-8044 GCA_964373885.1 uncultured bacterium
CGCGTCGGACATTTTTCAAACGTCACGCATGCACAAGCTGTGATTGGTCATGCCAATCACTGGTTTGAAGAAAATCTGGCTCCTGATGCTGTCGTGGACTGGAAGATTTTTAATGCCGGCCCGTCAGCCGTCGAGGCGCTTTTTGCCGGGCAATTGGATATCGCCTATATTGGCCCCAGTCCCGCCATCAATGCCTACGTGAAGTCGGGCGGAGAAGCGGTTCGTATTGTCTCAGGCTCAAGCTCAGGCGGTGCGGCGCTTGTGTTGCGAACGGATTCCGGAATCACGAAGCCGGAAGATTTCCACGGAAAAAAAATTGCGTCCCCCCAACTTGGCAACACCCAGGATGTGTCGCTTCGTTCGTGGATTGATAAACAAGGGCTAAAACTTAGAGAAGTGGGTGGCGATGTGCAGGTACTGCCGGCCGCGAACGCGGACCATGTGACCCTATTCTTAAAAAAAGAAATCGACGCGTCTTGGACCGTTGAGCCGTGGGTTTCAATTTTGGAACAGACGGCCGGCGGCAAAGTATTTTTGGAAGAGTCATCGCTTTGGGAAAACGGTCAATACGCGACGACCGTGGTGCTTGTCCGCGCGAAATTTCTCGACGAGCACCCGGACCTTGTGAAGCGTTTTCTTGAAACCCAGGTAAAGCTCACGGATTGGATCAGCGCGCATCCGGAAGAGGCTAAGGCTGTGCTTAAAAAAGAGATCGAGCGGGAAACAGGCCGCGAATTTCCCCAAACGCTTTTGGACGCCGCCTGGAAACGAGTGAAATTTACCTATGACCCGCTCCCCTCGACGGTCAAAGTCCAAGCGTTTGCCGCGTACCGCGCCGGTTTCCTGAAAAAAGAGCCGGATCTAAGTTTTCTTTATGATACACGGTTATTAAAAGAGCTGACCGCCGGTGGGGTTGAAGCAGAACAAAGGAAGTGATACACTCTTGAGTTTCTCTAGCACTGAGGTTGTCCGCCAGAGGCGGAAAAGAGGGGACTCAGGGGAGTTTGAATGAGAGGATTAAGGGGAGTTTTTAATTTAAGGAATTTTAATGAGCTACGTTAAAGGTTTAAAATGCAGGGAATGCCACCGGCTTTACCCGGTTGAGGCGGTCTATGTCTGTGAATTCTGCTTCGGGTCTCTCGAAGTCGATTATGACTACGACCGAATAAAAAGCGTTATTTCCCGCGAAAGTATTGAAAAAGGCCCGAAGAGTATCTGGCGTTATCGAGACCTTTTGCCCATTGATAAAAATCCCACCGTTGGATTCCATTCCGGGTTTACGCCTCTTTTTAAAGCAGACAATCTCGCGCGTGTCCTTGGCATGAAGGAATTATGGGTCAAGGACGACTCCGTTTGCCATCCGACACTTTCCTTCAAGGACCGTGTGGTCGCGGTGGCGCTCACCAAGGCAAAAGAATTGGGATTTAAGACCGTCGCTTGCGCATCGACCGGAAATCTCGCCGGTTCCGTGAGCGCCCAGGCCGCGTGGGCGGGTTTAAACCGTTTTATTTTTATTCCGGCGGATCTGGAGCTCGGTAAAGTGATCGGTTCGTTGACTTATGCTCCCAATCTCATCGCGGTCGAGGGGAACTATGACGAGGTGAATCGCCTTTGCGCCGAAATCGCGTCGCGCTACCGTTGGGCGTTTGTGAATATCAATATCCGTCCGTATTATGCCGAAGGATCCAAGACCTACGGCTATGAAGTGATGGAACAACTGGGCTGGCGCACACCACAGCATATCGTGGTGCCGGTCGCAAGTGGGTCGCTCCTTGTAAAAATTTGGAAGGCGTTCAACGAATTTAAAAAACTCGGGCTGGTCGACACGGTCAATTCTAAAGTTCACGCAGCCCAGGCCGAAGGTTGCTCGCCTGTTGTAACGGCCCTACGAGAGAAAAGTGAAATTATAAAACCCGTGAAGCCCAAAACGATCGCCAAGTCTCTGGCGATCGGAAATCCCGCGGATGGCCCCTACGCGCTCGACGCGATGAAAGAAAGCAGCGGCTCGGGCGAGACGGTGACGGACCAGGAAATTATTGACGGGATTAAACTCTTGGCGAGCACGGAGGGTATTTTTACCGAAACGGCCGGCGGAGTAACGGTCGCCGCGGCTAAAAAACTGATCGAGAACGGTGTGATCCCTAAAAATGAATCTTGCGTCATCTGCATCACCGGCAATGGGTTAAAAACTCAGGAAGCGATTTCAGAGCACATCGGAAAGCCTTATCACATTAAACCGACCATTGATTCTTTCGAGAAAAATTTGAGAAGCGAAGCAAAAATTAAAGAGGAAGTTTGGGTATCGAAATGAGATCCTTCGACAGGCGCGTGGGCGCGCCTGCTCAGGATAAATTCGCGCGGTCGACTTGACGACGCTTGTGGCGTCGTAAGTCGAGCGCTCATTTAGGAGGCATTATGGCTATTAAAGTAAGAATTCCCACTCCGTTGCAGAAATTGACTAATAACCAGGGTGAAGTCCATTGCGACGCGAAAAATATCAATGAGCTGCTCACCGCGCTTGAAAACAACCATCCGGGGATCAAGGAACGCCTGTGTGACGCCGAAGGAAAACTCCGGCGTTTTGTGAATGTCTATGTGAATGAAGAAGACATCCGGTTCTTACAAGGACAGGATACGGCGCTGAAAGACGGCGATGATATTTCGATCATTCCCGCCATTGCTGGAGGTGCATCGAAAGATACGCCGGAAGTCCGCCGCCGCTCTAGTGGCGGACCGGCATCCTTCGTCAAGAAACGCGTGACACTTGTATTTCCTCAGGATCAGATCAAAAAACCGGCAGTGTTCACGATGGCCAAAAAATTCGACATCATGCCCAATATCCGGAAAGCCCGTGTGACCGAGACCGTCGGCGAAATGATGCTTGAACTTGAGGGGACGGAAGAAAACTTGGCGAAAGGCGTGAAGTACCTCGAATCGCTTGGTATTAAGGTGGAACCGGTGACAGGAGATAGCGCCTCGTAACTTGAAAAGCAAATTCAGCGCTATTTTATCTTTAATCCCGCCGGTTACGGCTTTCTTTTTAGTTTATCTTTACACGGATCGGCTTTTCCAAACGAAAAAATTTCCTTACCCTTTTGAACTTTTCGGTGTAGCCGCGGGCCTGGGTGCCGCGTGCTGGGTTTATGCGATCATTAAAATGTTTCAAAAAATGAAGAGGAGGAATCCCCATGCGTAAAATGTTCGTTATTTTTTTTATTTTGGGTTTAGTATCTATTCTTTCAAGCCCTGGTTTATCTGCCGGCGAAAATCAGCCGCCTAACCAGTGGAATAACGAGCCCTCCTCCCAAAAACTGGATAAAATTATGGAATCACAAACCGAGATTTTAAAACAACTCGATGAAATAAAGGCCGAACTTCAGGTGGTCAAAGTCCGGGCAAGCCAGGGGTGACCCCATCCCCTCCTTTAAAATTCAACAAATTTCCCGATTCGCTTTTCGAATCGTTGCGTCGCAACTTGGAAAGTAAACCTCGCGACGCAAGAAAGGAGGGGATGGGGTGAAATTTTCCACGCGCATTCTTTATGGTTTAAGGGCGGTGCTGGTGCTCGCCAGCCGTTTTGGCGAAGGGTCGCTGTCGGTTTCGCAGATCGCGAAGAAAGAAGGCATTTCCGTCGCGTACTTGGAGCAAATCCTAAACGCGCTTAAGAAAAAAGGTTTCGTGAAAAGCGTTCGGGGCCCGCAGGGCGGTTATGTGCTTGCGAAAAAACCTTCCGAGATCCCGCTGATGGAGCTTTTGGTCGCGCTGGGGGATAAAAATTTTCTTGATTTTGGCGTCAAACTCACGCTTACCCCTGAAACGGATGAGATAGCGATCGCGAACTTTATTTTTTTGAAGAAGTTCAAATCCTCGATCGAAACGGGTTTAAGCGAAATGACCCTAAAAAACCTGATCGACGAAGCCCGAAGCCTCAAAAAAAGCAAACCCCGCGCTCATTACACATTTAATATTTAGCGAAGAATGTCATCCCCAAAATCTTTTGTTGGGGATCAAGCGTCAAATCTTCGGTTATTAAAATCATCCTTTGGCTTGCTATCCAGAAGCATTTTTATAGCTTTAAATGCCACCTGAAATTGCTTGTCGTATTTCTTTTCAAGATCATCGATCCTGCTTTTCAAGTCCTTATGTGAATTTAAGAACTCCCGTTGTCTTACAAATGTACGAATAATATGAACATTGATCTGCGACGCCCTGGAGCTGTTGAGGACCGAGGAAAGGATCAATATTCCGTGCTCTGTGAACGCATACGGAAGGTATCTACGTCCGCCTTTGCCGGTTTTCTTTGAGGTACCAATTTGGCACCTCAAAGCCTCTTCCTCTTCGGAGCTCAGTCGAAACATGAAATCCTCAGGGAAGCGGCTTAGGTTCCTTTTAACCGCTCTATTTAGGGCCTTTGTCTCTACTCCATATAGACTTGCAAGGTCACGGTCAAACATGACCTTTTTCCCGCGGATCAGATAAATGTTTCTTTCAATCACTTCATGAGAAACAAGTGTTGCGATAGCAATTTGCTTATTTTTAGACATAGCCAACCCTCCTACTATACAAGACGACAGACCCCTCTATTTTCGTGCATATTATTTTAAATGAGCGCGCGGCTAGCGATTTAGCTCGGGACGTGGTCTAGTTAGTAACTGATACACTTAACTGATACACTTCCTTGCCACTCCGAAAATCGCATGTTATAATACCCCTAATTCGTGACTTAAATGGATTCACTTTTTGAAAGGTGGAGCGTCGTAAGTCCAATAACTACAATGAGTTTAAAGTTCTTGGGCTTTTCGTGTTTTAAGGAAACTGTTTAAAAGTTATGCAGAGTAAAAAGAGCTTGAGGGCCAAGATGCATCAACTCCTTGGCTCGCAGAGCTCCGAAGCGCGCCGGGAACGAAGCCTCCGGATCCAAAAAAAGCTCTTTTTGCTGGCGCGGTTTAAAAAAGCCCAATGCATCTGTTTTTATGTTTCTCTGCCTTCTGAAGTGGACACGACCGGCATGATCGATGAGGCGCTAAAGCAGGGTAAGCGCGTGCTCGTGCCGTTGGCTAACCTGGAAAATAAAGAATTAAGCCTGTACGAGATCAAAAGCCGCACGAGGGACCTGAAAAAAGGCGCGCAGGGCGTGATGGAGCCGCGCGTGGACAAGACACGGCTCGTCCGTTTGGAAGAAGCGGAGTGTCTCGTCGTCCCCGGAGCGGCATTTGATAAAAAGAATCACCGCCTTGGGCGAGGAAAAGGTTATTATGACCGTTTCCTTAAAAAATTTGGGCCCAAAGTCCTCAAAATAGGCCTCGCGTTCTCATTCCAGGTTGTTTCCCGTGTTCCGACGGAAGACCACGACGCATCCGTTGATAAGGTATTAACGGATAGTTGATCGGCGTTTAATTTTTCAGTATTTAGGTAACGGCTAATACTTTATTTTTTAAAACCTTAACCCTTGCCTAATAACCAAACAGACAACCTTACCTTTGCCAATTGGTCTGGTAGGAAGGATCTTATGGACACCAATGATATTTTTTTACTGGTCATAGGCGGACTTACGCTCGCCGGTATTTTTTTCGCGGTCGGCTATGTCGTACGAAAAAGAGTCGCGGAGCGTCTGATTCGTACGGCCGAATCAAAAGCGCGGGAGATCTTGGTCACCGCGAAACGTGAAGCGGAGGACACCTTAAAGAAAGCTGACAAAGAAAGTAAGCAATATTTGTCGCGTATTCAAACGGATTTTGACAATAAATCTACGCAACGAATGCGGGATTTTGAAAATTCAGAAAAAATCATCCGCCACAAAGAAGAGACTATCGACCAAAAGCTCGACATCGTCGAGAAAAAAGAACGCGAAGCGCTCTTTAAGCTTCAGGAAGCGGCTGCGAAAGAAAAAAACGTAGACGAGAAAGAGAAAGATCTTGAAAAACTTTTTGCGGAAGAGCGGCAGATTCTTCAGCGGATCTCGGGTCTTAATTCTGAGGACGCGAAGAAACAGTATTTGAAGCGTCTTGAGATCGATGTCCGTTCGGACGCGAGCCGCATGATCCGCGAAATAGAAGCGGAAGCAGAGGAGCTTGCGGAAAAAAAAGCAAAGAAAATTTTAAGTCTCGCGATCCAACGCTGCGCGGCCGAGCATTCGATGGATTCCACCGTCACGACCGTGACACTGCCGAATGATGAGATGAAAGGCCGCATCATCGGGAAAGACGGCCGCAATATCAAGACCTTCGAAACGCTCACCGGAGTTGATTTGGTCATCGATGATACGCCGGGCACGGTTGTCCTTTCGGCGTTCGACGGAGTGCGCCGTGAAGTCGCTAAGATCGCGTTGGAAGAACTGATCAAGGACACACGCATTCAGCCTGCCCGTATCGAAGAGGTTGTCCAAAAAGT
>CAYJWM010000077.1:0-7619 GCA_964373885.1 uncultured bacterium
TCGCAGATGGCGGCGAAGCAGTCATCGCAGATGGCGGCGAAGCAGTCATCGCAGACGGAGCTTCAAAAAAATGGCTGACCGGAAACACAAAGAAAGAATCGGAGTCGTGCTGAGCAATCAGATGCAGCAGACGGCGGTGGTCGAAGTGACGCGGCTTGTCCAGCACCCGATTTATCGAAAAGTAGTGAAGCAAAGAAAAAAATACTCCGTTCACGATGAGAAAAAAATCGCCAAAGTCGGGGACAAGGTGAGGATTGTGGAAACCCGGCCGATTTCCAAAACAAAACGTTGGAAATTGGTCGAAGTGATTCGGTAAGTGTAATGAAAAACTGAATCATCCCCGAAATTTTTAATCGGGGATCTATAAATTTGGATTCCCGATAAAAACATTCGGGAATGACAAAAGGCGATTATGATTCAAATACGTTCTATTTTAGATATTGCGGACAATAGCGGCGCCAAACGCCTTGCCATGATCGGTGTGCTCAAACGGCACAACAAACTCAGCGCTGTCGTTGGAGATGTGATTACGGCTTCCGTGAAGGAAGCTATTCCTGATGCGATTGTCAAAAAAGGGGAAGTGGTCAAGGCGGTGCTGGTCAGGAGCCGTCATCCGATCAGGCGCTCCGACGGCTCGAGCGTTCGTTTCAATACGAATGCGGTTGTGATTATTGACAATCAAAACAATCCGCGCGGGACCCGCGTGTTCGGGCCGGTGGCGCGTGAGCTGCGCGACCTTGATTTCGCAAAAATTATTTCTTTGGCGCCGGAGGTTGTTTGAACATGAAACTTAAAAAAGGCGATTTCGTCACGGTGCTCACCGGAAAAGAGCGCGGCAAGAAAGGTAAAATCCTCAGGATTATCCCGACGGAAAACCGTTTGGTGCTTGAAGGGCTGAACCTGCTGAAAATGTATACCCGGCCGAGCCGGCAAAATCCGAAGGGCGGCATTTTGTCGGTCGAAGGGAAACTGAACTGTTCCAACGTTCAGCTGATCTGCCCGCGTTGTTCAAAGCCGACCAAAGTGAGCTTTCAATTTTTGGCGGACAAGACGAAGCAGCGCATTTGCAAAAAGTGCCACGAGATCATATGAGCACTCAGCCAGAAGTACCGGCAAAGCAGTCGCCCGAGACGGCGGCAAAGCAGTCGTCGCGGCCACCAGCACCGGTGAAGCCGCCGCGGCTCTGGGAGTTTTACCAGAAAACGGTGGTGCCGGCGATGATGAAAGAATTTCATTTTACGAACGCGCTTGCGGTACCGCGCGTCGAGAAAGTAGTCATCAATATGGGTGTGAAGGAAGCCGCGGCCGATAACAAGCTTTTGGAGCAGGTGGTTTTGGAACTGGCCCAGATTACGGGACAAAAGCCGGTCGTGACACGCGCTAAGAAATCGATTTCCGCCTTTAAACTGAGAGAAGGCACTCCGATCGGCCTTAAGGTGACGCTTCGGAAGTCGCGTATGTATGAATTTATGGACCGGCTGTTCCATGTGGCCTGTCCCCGAATCCGCGATTTCAGAGGGTTTCCGCTCTCGAGTTTTGACGGAACCGCCAATTATTCGTGCGGCATTCAGGAGCAGATCATTTTTCCGGAAGTGGATTATGACAAGATGAAAAAAACTCAGGGAATGGATATCACTTTTGTCACCAATACTCAAAAGAAAGAGGAGTCCAAACGGCTTTTGGAGCTTTTGGGATTTCCGTTTAGAAAATGACAGGCCGGAATTTTTTTTTCGGCCTGTCATCCTGAGCCGCCAAAGGCGGCGAAGGATCTTGAGAGATTCTTCGCGGAGTTTACCCTTGAGGATGTCACTCCGCTCAGAATGACGTCCGAAGGGCTCAGAATGACAGAGGAGATTTATGGCAAAAACGTGTTTGATTGTCAAACAGCGGAGAAAACCGAAATTTAAAGTGCAGGGGTATAATCGCTGCCGTGTCTGCGGCCGGCCGCGCGGATACATCCGCAAGTTTGCCCTCTGCCGAATTTGCTTCCGGGAATTGGCGAATCAGGGTGTGATTCCCGGCGTCACGAAGTCAAGCTGGTAACATGGGCGCTCCTACCGATCCGGTTGCAGATTTTTTAACGCGTATCCGAAACGCTTCAAGCGGCGGGAAAGCAAGGGTGACGACGCCTGCTTCCAAGCTAAATGTCCGAATCACCGAGATTTTGAAGGAAGAGGGTTTTATCGAAAATTTTAAAGTGGCGGAAGAAGGGATCAAGAAGGTGATACGGATACACCTGAAATATGCGAGCGGTAAAAAACCGGTGATTCAGTCTCTGGTACGGGTTTCAAAGCCAGGCTTGAGATATTATGTCGGCACCGAGGAAATACCAAAAGTTCTCGGCGGGCTCGGGGTTTCCATCCTGTCCACTTCAAAAGGTGTTATGTCCGACCGTAAGGCGAGAGCCGAGAAAATCGGCGGAGAGCTTCTCTGTAAGGTTTGGTGAACATTATGTCGCGAATTGGAAAAAGACCGATTGCAATTCCGCAGGGAGTAAAAGTGGAGGTGAGCGGTCCCAAGGTCCATGTCGAAGGACCAAAGGGCAAGCTCGATCTGGCCGTTCATCCCCGCATGAAAGTTTCTGTCGCGAAAGGCGAGATTCAGGTGAATCGTCCGACTAATTTACAAGGCGACCGGTCCCTGCATGGCTTGACGCGAACTTTGGTGGACAATATGGTGAAAGGCGTGACCCAGGGCTTTTCCAAAACGCTTGAGATCGAAGGCATCGGGTTTAAGGCCCAAATGCAGGGCAAAGCGCTTCAATTGTCTCTTGGGTTTTCGCATCCGGTTAACTTTACCGTTCCGGAGGGTGTTAAAGTGGAAGCCCCGAAACCGACCGTTGTTGTGGTATCGGGACCGGACAAAGTGATGGTGGGGCAAGTGGCCGCCAACATCCGGGATTTCGCGAGGCCCGAACCGTATAAGGGCAAAGGCATTCGCTATACCGGCGAGCATATTCGGAGAAAACAAGGCAAACAGGCGGGTTAATTTATGTTAGCGCAATTGAGACGGGCACAACTGGAAAAAAGGCATTTCCGCATACGGAAAAAGGTGCGCGGGACGAGCGAACGTCCGCGGCTGGCCGTCCGCCGTTCGCATCTCAATTTGTTTGCTCAGGCGATCGACGATCTGGCCGAACGCACCCTTTTGGCTTCCTCCACCTTGAACCCGGAGCTTCGCAAGATAAAGAAGATGAAGTGGGGCAATGTCGAGGGCGCAAAAACATTCGGCAAGTTTTTGGCCGAGGAACTTAAGAAAAAAAAGCTGACCCAAGTTGTGTTCGATCGCGGCGGTTGGCCTTATCACGGACGCCTGAAGGCGTTTGCGGAAGCTTTGCGGGAAAACGGCATCAAACTTTAAAGAAACTAGTGTAAGGCAGGTTTAAACCTGCCTTACATAATATGGGAGTGACAACACCTTGACTGGCTTGACACAAGGATCAGACGAAACCGGTAAACGGGAAGCTCCGGGGCGCAAGCCCGCGTCTTTTGCGAACACTTCTCAAAATGCCCCGCAGTATGAAAAAGTGATTCAAATCAACCGGATCGCCAAGGTGGTCAAAGGCGGCCGGCGTTTTCATTTCAGCGCGCTGGTTGTCGTCGGCAACGGCGCCGGAAAAGTAGGGTACGCGCTTGAAAAGGCCGCAGAGGTTTCGGATGCCATTCGAAAATCGCTCAATGTGGCGCGCAAAAAAAGCATTGCGATTACGCTCCGCAACACCACCATTCCCCATGAAGTGATGGGAGAATACGGTGCTGCCAGAGTGCTGCTGAAGCCGGCCGTGGAAGGTACCGGCGTGATTGCAGGAGGGGCGGTCAGGGCCCTTTGCGAATGCGCCGGGATTAAAGATGTGCTGACCAAAAGTTTGGGAAGCGATAATTCGATTAATGTATTGAAAGCAACGTTGAACGGGCTTTTAAGTTTAAGGACCGAGAACTTGCGATCCAGCGGAAGCGGAAATCAAAATGAGAGCGAAAAGACCGGAACGGAAAAGACGTAAGCGCATCGGTTTTGGCAGGGCTTCGGGCCACGGCAAGACCTCCACCAAAGGCCACAAGGGACAGCGGGCGAGAGCCGGCTTCCACATGCGGCCCGGTTTTGAAGGAGGTCAGACGCCGCTTTATCGGCGGCTGCCGAAGCGTGGTTTTAATGCTCCGTCCCATAAATCATTCGCAATTCTTAACTTAGATCAATTAAGCGGGCTTGGGACGGCGGAAATAACGCCCCAGTGGCTTCTGGAACATGAAGTCGTTAAGGATCTGGGGGACGGGCTTAAGATCCTGGGTCGCGGAAAATTGAGTCAAAAGTTGACGGTGCATGCGGATCGGTTCAGCGCCGGGGCCAAACAGGCGATTGAAAAAGCCGGCGGCCAGGCCGTCGTGATTGCCAAGAGTAAACCAGGTGGCTGATTGTGGCCATGCTTAAGGCGCTTGGGAACATTTTTAAAGTTCCGGAACTTAAGAAAAAAGTTCTCGCGACGCTCTTTGTCATTTTGATTTATCGGATCGGCGCTCACGTGCCGACCCCGGGGGTCGACGGTTTCGCGCTCAGTCAGTTCTTTCAGCGCATCTCCGGAACGGCCGGCGGCAATTTGTTCGGCATTATGGCGCTTTTTTCGGGAGGCGCGCTTCAGCAAGCGACGATTTTTGCGCTTGGGATCATGCCCTATATTTCCGCTTCCATTATTTTGCAGCTGCTCATGGTGGTGATTCCCCATTTTGAAAAGCTGGCGAAAGAGGGCGGGGAAGAGGGCAGGCGGCAGCTGATTCAATACACCCGTTACGGAACTTTGGTGCTGGCGCTCATCCAGACGTTTTTCATCGCGCTGTGGCTTGAAAATCCGAACGCGTTTCAGGGGACGGTGATTGTGCCGAATCCGGGTTGGCCGTTTCGGCTCATGACGATTTTGACGCTCACCACCGGCACGGTGTTTATCATGTGGCTCGGCGAGCAGATCGATGAGCACGGCATCGGAAACGGAATGTCGATTTTGATCACGGCGGGAATTATCGAAGCCATCCCTTCCGCGATCATGCAGACGACTTCGCTGGTGCAATTCGGGCAGCTCCAGCTTTGGAAGCTGGCGCTGATGGCGGTGCTCTTTGCCTTTACGATTCTCGGCGTCATTTTGATCATTCAAGGCCAGCGGAAAATCCCGGTTCAGTACGCAAAGCAGATCCGCGGGCACAGGGTGTACGGCGGACAGAGCACTTATTTGCCGCTTCGGGTAAATCAAGCGGGCGTGATCCCGATTATTTTCGCGCAGTCGATTTTGCTTTTTCCGGCGACGATCGCGGGGTTTTTCCCCGCACAAGGGGCCGTGCGTTCGCTCGTGTCCTGGCTCGCGCCGGGCAGCGCGATTTACATCAGCATGGAAAGTCTTTTGATCATATTTTTCACGTTCTTTTATACGGCGATCACGTTTAACCCGATTGATGTGGCCAACAACCTTCAAAAATACGGCGGTTTTATCCCCGGCCTTAGGCCTGGTAAAAATACGGCCGAACATTTGGACTATTTGATGACGCGGATCGCGTTTTCGGGCGCCCTTTTTCTGGCGGTGATCGCGGTGTTTCCGAGCATTATTAATTCGCCGAAGGTGCTCAATATTCCTTTTTTGGTCGCCAGTTTCTTCGGCGGGACCGGACTTTTGATTATTGTCGGCGTGGCGCTCGATACGATGAAACAGATTGAATCGCAGCTTGTGATGCGCCACTACGAAGGGTTCATTAAGAAGGGAAAGTTAAGGGCTCGTGTCCGATAGGGTTTCTATGGCGGCCAGAGTCGTGTTTCTGGGCCCTCCCGGCGGCGGTAAGGGAACCCACGCAAAGCGGTTGAGCAAGCGGTACGGCATTCCGCATATTTCGACGGGGGACATTCTGCGCGAGCGCATGAATGACGGTTCGCCCTTGGGGAAGCGTTTAAAATCGTTCATTGAAAACGGAAAATTGGTGCCGGATAAATTAATCATCCAGATGGTGGAAGAGCGGCTCCGCGAGCCAGACGTAGAAAAAGGGTTTATTTTGGATGGTTTCCCGAGAACGATTGAGCAGGCAAAAGCGCTCAATCAGATTTTAGAAAAACAGAAGACGCCGCTTAATCGCGTGATCGATTTCAATACCTCGGAAGAAGTGATTATCAACCGTCTTTCGGGCAGGCGGATTTGCGCCAATTGCGGCGCCAATTATCACGTGAAAAATATTCCGCCGAAACGCGAGGGCATTTGCGACGTGTGCGGAAGCGCCCTGACACAGCGAAAAGACGACGAAGAGCAAACGGTTCGGACGCGCCTCAAGGTTTATCATGCCGAGACGACGCCGCTCGAGAAGTTTTATGAGGATCATCAACTGCTTGCGACGGTGAACGGGGGGCTTGAGGTGGAGCCGCTTGAGAAAGATTTGCGGCGGCTCATGGACCCCTTATGATTTCGCTGAAGTCCAAGCGCGAAATTGAAATTATGCGAGAGGCCGCCAAGCGGCTTAAAATAGTTTTGGGCGAGCTTGAGAAATTGATCCGAGCGGGAATGACTACGTTTGAGCTTGATCAGGAGGCCGAACGCCTGATCGAGCGCGAGGGAACCAAGCCCGCGTTTAAAGGTTATCGGGGGTATCCGGCCTGCGTATGCACGTCGGTGAATGAGGAAGTCGTGCACGCCATTCCTTCAAAGAACCGCCGGTTGAAAGAAGGCGATATTTTGAGTCTCGACATCGGTCTTATTCACGAAGGGTATTACAGCGATGCCGCCCGGACATGGGCGATCGGGAGCCCGAGCGCTCAGGCGAAGAAGTTAATGGAGGTCACGCGCCGCGCGCTTTATGAGGGAATGTCCCAGATGCGGACGGGACTCAGAATGGGCGATTTGTCATCTGCCATTCAAGCATATGTTGAGTCCGAGGGATTTTCGGTGGTGCGCGATTTTGTGGGGCACGGGATCGGGCGAGCGATGCATGAAGAACCGCAGGTGCCCAATTTCGGAACGCCCGGCAAAGGTTTGAAGCTTGCCGCCGGAATGGTGCTCGCACTGGAGCCGATGGTGACGGCGGGCGGCTGGGAAGTTGATATTTTGGATGATCAGTGGACGGTCGTGACGCGGGATAAGAAGCTCGCGGCCCATTACGAAGATACGATTGCGCTTACGGAAAACGGGCCTGAAAATTTGACGGGGCCACAGGAATATAATTAAGGTACCTATGCCGAAAGAAGATGCCATTGAGGTGGAAGGAGTCGTGGTAGAGCCCCTGCCCAATGCCATGTTCCGGGTACAGCTGGAGAACGGCCATGAAGTATTGGCCCATATTTCCGGAAAAATGCGGATGCATTATATCCGTATTCTCTCTGGCGACCGGGTGAAAGTGGAACTTTCGCCCTATGATTTAACGCGCGGGCGGATTACATTTCGGATGTGACACGAAGTGTCATGCTGAGGGCGAAGCCCGAAGGATCTCAGAGCATGGATTCTTCGCGGAGTTTACCCTGAGATGCTTCGTTCACTCAGCATGACAAACGAAGGGCTCAGGATGACGCTCGATGTCATGCTGAGGGCGAAGCCCGAAGGATCTCAGAACATGGATTCTTCGCGGAGTTTACCCTGAGATGCTTCGTTCACTCAGCATGACAAA
>CAYJWM010000078.1:0-7561 GCA_964373885.1 uncultured bacterium
AGCACCCTTGTGGTGTCGCCTCAGAATGACAGCTGTATGAAGTGGGATGCACCCCTGTAAAATTCTAGTAAAATTCCACTATTGACATATCAAAAAATGCCGTTATACTTATAAACGCAGTTAACAGATGTGAAGCTTTAAGGTGAACACTAATACGATGTGAATAAACCGCGAGCGTAACATGAGCTGGCGGTTTTTTTGTTTTAGTAGCCTGTGCTTCACGAGAATAAGAAAGGAAAATGAAGCTATGCCACAAGGGACTGTAAAGTGGTTCAATAATCAGAAGGGGTATGGGTTTATTACTCCTGAAGGTGGCGGAAGCGATGTGTTCGTGCATCATTCCGCGATTCAGGGTGACGGATTCAAGACCTTGAATGAAGGCGACCAGGTCAAGTTTGACGTGGTCCGTGGACCTAAAGGCGAACAGGCTGCTAACGTTACCAAGCGTTAAGCACAAGTTTTAGCCATAAAAAAGTGAAGCCCCCGCCCTTTTTGAGCGGGGGCTTCACTTTTAGAGAAGTTTTTTTTGATCTTGCCGAAGGTGAATGCGTTAGCTCTCTAGAACCGAAACTTTTTCCATTTTGACGGGCGTCAAGGGCCTGTCCGCCGAATCGCGTTGAACCGTGGCGATTGCGTGTACGACTTCAATTCCCTGGGTAACTTGTCCGAACACCGAGTGTCTGCCGTCCAGCCACGAGGTGGGAACCTCGGTAATGAAAAACTGGCTTCCGTTGGTGTTCGGGCCGCTATTGGCCATGGAAAACACGCCGGGTTTGTCGTGTTTTAAATCGGGCGAGAATTCATCCGCGAACTGATAGCCGGGTCCTCCACGTCCCGTTCCTTCCGGATCGCCAGTTTGAATCATGAATCCAGGAATGACTCGGTGGAAAATAATTCCGTCGTAAAAACCTTTTTTGGCGAGCGTTACGAAATTTTCAACCGTTTTTGGGGCTTTGGCCTGATAAAGCTCAGCTTCAATGTCGCCCATGGTGGTCGCGATCTTGATTTTAATCACATCTTGCCTCCGTTCGGCGCTTTCGCCGTCTCGGACGACTGCTCCGCCGCCATCTGCGATGACTGCTCCGCTGCCGTCTCGGGCGACTGCTCCGCCGTCGGGCGCTTTAGCTTTTGTTTGAGTTAGAATTTCTGGAGAAGGGCTCGTTTTTTGCGCGCCGGTACAGCCCGCAAAGAAGACCAAAGCAGCCGCAAGGGAAATAAGGACTTTTCGTTTCATAAGCGGTATAGTTTAACCCAAAAGGGCACCGCTGCCAAAGATTTTTTCATCTGATTTTTTCATCTGTGAATGAATAATTGATTTCGCAGGCGGGCTCAGGCATAATACCCGCCACATTCAAACGGTTATCAACTCAAACGCTTACCCGAGGAAAAGGATCAAAGAAGACGATGCAAACAAAACTTTACGTAGGCAACCTCAGTTATCAGGCCTCCCAAGAGGAAATTCGAAACCACTTCTCGAAATATGGAACTGTCCAGGCGGTCAATCTCATCACGGACCGGGCCACCGGCCAGCCGAAAGGGTTTGGGTTTGTGGAAATGTCAAATGCCGGGGAAGCCGAGAAAGCTCTGGAGTTAAACGGGACCGAATTCCTTGGCCGCAAAATTGTGGTGTCTGAAGCGAGGCCCCAAGAGCCGCGTTCCGGCGGCAGCAGAAGAGGGAGATAAAAAGGGTGCCAATGCCAAATACGAGCGCGCATCATATCAATAAAATTCAAATCACGCCGCATGCCGAATGGGCCCAGAAATTTTGGGACGGACTCGTTCCTTATAAAAATAAGATCGTCGAGCATGTTTATTTTCGGGAACTGCAAAATGGAACTCTTTCCATCGAGCGCGCGCGCAGAGGCCTCATTGATTTTTACCCTCTGGTGGAAAATTTTCCGAAATATATGGCTTTGAATGTAGCCAAAACCAAGCCCGGTGCCAAGGCCGGTCATGCCGAGGCCAAGTTTTGGCTCATGCAAAACATGAAGGTGGAGCAGAAACATGCTGACTGGTGGTGCGATTGGGCCGAATGCATCCGGCTCACGCGCGAAGACCTTTACTGCGCCAAACCCAGTCCTTTAATGGATGCGATCAACCATTTTTTGTGGCATGTGAATACATCTGGATCCATGGCGGAAGGGATCGCAGCCACCAATTTGGCGGTGGAATGGGCGACAGGGGAATGGACCATCCGGATTCTTTCCGGCGTGAAATCATATGCCGAGCGCGGTTTGGCGGATATCACACCAAGGACTATGTCTTGGCTGAATGCTCACGCCATTTACGATGAGAAACATCCCTATGAGGCGATGGAAGTGATTAAATTGACGGCCGCAACCGAAGAAGAGCGCCAAAGTGCATTCGAATTTGCGAAACGGGCAATGGAATATTATCTCCTCGCCTTGGATGATTGTTACGAGCCTTATTCTTTCCGCCCACGCGCGAACCTAAATGGGGCGGTCAACGGCCGTCAAGTGACCGGTGTCTCAGCGCGTTCGGCCTGCCGCCTTTAGAGTCCTGCTTTTCGAGGCAGTTTCATAGATGCAAATTTCAAGAGCAAGTTTCTTATGGTTCTTTTTCGTCTCGGCGCTCGCCGGCGCGGGGTTTTTTTACAGCCGCACGATTTTTTTGAAGCCGCCGGCGTCCTTCCCGTTTTCCCAGCAAGCGATCGATCACAGTCCTGCCATGGTGTTTCCTTTTGCCGAACCTCTGTCCGCGCAGGGCTGGAAGGAACATTCCTTCCACGAAAAGACCCGCTTTGAAGTTCAAAAAGACGGCGGCGAAGCAGTCGTCCGAGACGGCGGAAAAGAGTTGTTTGTGCGGGCCTCAAGTTCCCAAAGTTCATCGGCACTTTACCGCGGGGTTAACCTCCACCGTTCCGGAAATCCTCACCTCAGTTGGGAATGGAAGGTGACGCGCTTTCCTTCCAATAAACGAAACAAAGTGTTCGCTTCAAAAGGAGATAATGATTTCGGCGCCCGGGTGTATGTGGTGTTCGGCTCCCGCATCCCGCTTACTTCGGAAGTGATTCAGTATGTTTGGGATGATCACTTTCCGGTAGGCACCGTTTCGGAAAGCCCCTATTCGAAAAAAGTGAAAGTGCTTGTGATCCGAAGCGGACCGCTTAAGTCCAAGGATGAGTGGATGGTGGAAGAGCGGGACTTAAGAAAAGATTACGAGCGGCTTTTCGGCCGGAAATTGAAACAGCCGGTGACCGCGATTGGTTTCACCACGGATTCGGACAATACCGGGACCGATTCCGAAGCTTTCTTCCGGCGCTTTGCAGTTAAAATGCCCCGCGCTTAAGTCCAATTCTCCTTTACAAACCCGAGTTCTCCCTCTAAAATAAACTGTTTATCGCGCTCACAGAATATTTCTAACCTCAGTTATTTTAACCGCTTATGATAGAGTACGTCGGAATTTTAATTTTTACTTTTTTCGCGGCCTCGCTGGCCGGCCTTTTTATCTATTTGACCTCCATTTTTGGGCCCAGACGCCCCAATCCCGCAAAAGATACCCCTTTTGAGTGCGGCGAAACTCCTTTTGAGCTTCCCCAAGGCCGCCGGCCGGTCCATTTTTATTTGATTGCCATGTTGTTCATCATTTTTGACGTGGAAATCGCGTTTCTTTTTCCATGGGCCGTCTCGTTTCGCGGGCTTGGACTTGGCGGATTGATTTCCATAGGTATTTTCGTGGCGTTGATTCTTTTGGGTTATGTGTACGCGCTTAAGAAAGGGGCGCTGGATCCGGAATAAAAAATGAACGCACAAAATGATCCCGCCGCTGGCAGCGAAGCAGTCGTCGCAGACGGCGGCTTCGCGACGTCCAGATTAGACGAAATGATCGGCTGGGCCCGGAAATACTCCATTTTCCAGTATCCGTTTGTGACGGCTTGCTGCGGCATGGAGTACATGGCGACCGCATGTTCGCATTACGATGTGGACCGCTTCGGCGCCGGCCTTCCGCGTTTCAGTCCGCGCCAGGCGGATGTGCTGATGGTCGTGGGGACGATCAGCCACAAACTAGCTCCGGTTCTCAAGCAGGTTTATGACCAAATGTGCGATCCGAAATGGGTGGTGGCCTTCGGCGTGTGCACCTGCACGGGCGGATTTTATGACAATTACGCGACTGTTCAGGGGATCGATACGATTATTCCCGTCGATGTGTACATCCCGGGATGTCCGCCGCGGCCCGAAAGCGTTTTGGACGGGCTCATGAAGCTTCAGGAAAAGATCCAAAAACAAAAGCAGGCGCTATGAAAATCGTAAGCCATTTCTCTCCGCTTCCCTGTCCGCCACAAAGCTTGGCGGATCCGCCACGTTTTTTGGCGGACGCGCGGCCGTTTTACGGCGGCTGCGTAGCAAAAACGGCCGTACTCGGCCCTCCGCGAGAAAATTCAGTCCGCCATTTTCTCGCGTCGAAGGCGCTCCGAGAAACGCCTTACGATCGCACAAGACAACCATTGCTACCAGAGAAAATGGCCAAAAGCCTTTTTCCCGAGCGAATAGCGGATTTTTCGACTCGCTTGAGAATGTTTCTTCTAAATCGCAAGGGAAGCGGCATTGTCCTAAATGGCAATGCCGAGGGCTCCCGCGATTTAGAGAAATCATTTGCAGGAGAAAAATCCGCGTCAGCGAGGGGAAAGGGTTTTGGCGAAATCCTATGATTCTGGAAAAAATTAAGGAACGTTTTTTGGACGATGTGGTTGAAACACAGGAGCTTCGCGGGGAGTTTGTCGCCGTTGTGAATAAAGACATTATTGCCGAGCTGATGGGGTTTCTTAAAAAAGATCCGGCGCTTGATTTTAATATGCTGATGGATTTATCGGCGGTCGATTATTCGGGACTGGGACAAAGCCCGCGCTTCCAGGTCGTCTATCACCTTTATTCGCTCAAGAAAAATCACCGGCTTCGCGTCAAAGCCGGCGTGGATGAATCGGACCCTGAGATCGATTCGCTCGTCCGGCTGTGGCCGATTGCGGACTGGCTCGAGCGTGAAGTTTGGGACATGTTCGGAATCAAATTTAGAGGACATCCGAATTTGAAACGCATTTTGATGTACGAAGGTTTTTCAGGTTATCCTCTGCGCAAAGATTACCCCTACGACAAACGTGAACCCTTGATCGGGCCGAAAAATTGACAGGGGTATCACAGGTGTCATCCTGAGCACCGAAGGTGCGAAGGATCTGAGGAACAGAGATTCTTCGCTATCGCCCGGAATGACAAGGTTGCAGGAGCACTTTAAGCAACATGAGCACACTGGCAGAAGCAGAGCAAAAGCAAACCCGCACTGAGAGCATGCTCCTTAATATCGGGCCGAGCCATCCGGCGATGCACGGCATCATCCGCATCGTGGCGGAGCTGGACGGCGAGCGCATCGTCAGTTCCGATGTCGAAATCGGTTATCTCCACCGCGCGTTTGAAAAAATGTCGGAGCTGAACGGATATCTTCAGGTGATTCCTTACACCGACCGGCTGAATTATGTATCTCCTTTGATCAACAACATGGGTTATTCCATGGCGGTGGAGAAATTGTTCGGTCTCAAAATCACGGAACGCGCGGAATACATCCGCGTGATCACGAGCGAACTTTCCCGCGTCTCGGACCATTTGACCTGTATTGGTGCAAGCGCGATGGAGCTCGGCGCGTTTACGGCATTTCTTTACATGATCAAAGCCCGCGAGATGATTTATCAGGTGATGGAAATGGTGACCGGCGCGCGGCTCACGATTTCGTACATACGGCCGGGCGGGGTCAAAGGCGATCTTCCGCCGGAGTTTGCACCTGCCGTCAAAAAAGTGATGCGCGAAACGCGCAAAGTGTTGAGGGAATGCGGCGGGCTTTTGACTAAAAATCGTATTTTCGTGGACCGCCTCAAGGACGTCGGGATCATTTCTAAAGAAGCTGCTCTTGAATACGGGATCACAGGGCCTTTTTTAAGATCTACCGGCGTGGATTATGACGTCCGCAAAAATTGCCCGTATTCGGTCTACGATCATTTCGATTTTGATATACCCGTGGGAACGACAGGCGATAATTACGACCGTTACCTTTGCCGCATGGAGGAAATGGAGCAAAGTCTCAGAATTGTTGAGCAAGCGCTTCGAAAAATCCCGAGCGGAAATGTGCTCAAGGACATGGGCGGGCGCGAAATCACCGCTGCGGAGATGGTGGACCTCGCCAAAATGGGGGAGACGGAAGGGTTGATTCAGCTTGAGGTGGATTTGGATCCGACACTTGAGGGCGGGACCAAAAAATATTTTGACCGGATTCAAGCGGATGAAAAGCGCGCTGTTCTTCCCGCCAAAGAAGACACGTACGGAAATATCGAAGGGCTCATGCAGCATTTTAAATTAATCATGTACGGGCATGGGATGGCGCCGCCGGCCGGTGAAGTGTATCAGGCGGTTGAAGGGGGAAACGGCGAGCTCGGATTTTTTTTGGCGAGCGACGGCACGGGCCGCCCGTACCGCGTGCGGGTGAGAGCACCCTGTTTTTCGATTATGGCTGCTCTGCCCTTGATGCTAAACGGTGGTTTCATGGCCGACATTGTTCCGACCTTCGGTTCCGTCAACATGATCGGCGGAGAGCTGGACCGATAATCATATTTTGTTGCGGGTCCTGTTACGGGAAACATCCCGTATGTCCTCGGGCATTCGCCCTGCGGGCATACGGGAGCCTTGTTTCCCGCGCCACCCGCAACAAAATGAACTGTAGAGTAAATATTCAGAAGACAGGCGTTTCTCGGAGCGCCTTTGGCCGAGAAAAAATGCGGATTGATTTTTTCTCGGACAGGCCGAGCACGGCCGTTTTTGCTACGCAGCCGCCGTAAAACGGCCGCGCGTCCGCCAAAAAACGTGGCGGATCCGCCAAGCTTTGTGGCGGACAGGGAAGCGGAGAGAAATGGCTGTCTTACGGAAGGGTGAATATGAGTGTGTTAACGGTTGAATTGAAAAACAAGGCAGATAAAATTTGCGCCAATTACGAAGTAAAGCGCGCAGCCATTTTACCGGTGATGCGTCTGGTGCAGGAAACCCACGGCGCGATCTCAAGCGAAGCCGAGCTTGAGATCGCCCAGTATTTCGCCATTCCGCCCGCCGATGTGCGCGAGCTCATGACCTTTTACACGCTTTTTTACTCCGCGCCGAAAGGCAAATGCCATATTCAAATTTGCCGCACGCTTTCCTGCGCTTTACGAGGTGCAGATGAGCTGATCCGCCAGTCAGAGCAGACGCTGGGGATAAAAACCGGCCAAACTACCTTAGACGGTGCGTTTTCTCTGGACGCCGTGGAATGTTTGGGCGCCTGCGAGCTAGCGCCCATGGCCAAGGTGAACAAGGATTATATCGGTCCGCTTACGAAAAAAGATTTGGAGCAAATTCTTTTGGGCAAGACTTCGAATGCAGACTTGATTCACGAGGTGCTGTGACTAGCAAGGTTGTCATTGCGAGGACGGCAAAAGCCCGGACGAAGCAGCTACTGTTCGTCATTGCGAGTCCGCCAAAGGCGGGCGCCTGCCTGCCGGCAGGCAGGAAGCAATCTGACGCGAGATGCTTCG
>CAYJWM010000079.1:0-7218 GCA_964373885.1 uncultured bacterium
GAAAAGGGGACAGGCATAAAGAACAAAGACATGCCTGTCCCCTTTTCGGGCGGTTCTCTTGCCGGAATACCCATTTCTGTCAAAGACAATATTTGCACCCGGGGATGGGAAACGACCTGCGCCTCCAAAATTCTCGCGGGTTTTATTCCGCCTTATGATGCGACCGCGATTCGAAAATTGCGCGAAGCGGGCGCGGTGATTTTCGGAAAACTTAATATGGATGAATTTGCATTCGGCTCTTCCTGCGAGCGGTCTTGTTACGGACCGACAAAAAATCCGTGGAATTTGGCTTTCGCCCCGGGCGGTTCCAGCGGCGGTTCCGCCGCAGCGGTGGCAAGCGATATGGCGATCGCGGCGCTCGGTTCCGATACGGGCGGTTCCATTCGTCAGCCGGCCAGTTTTTGCGGCGTTGTGGGGCTGAAACCGACCTATGGGCGTGTTTCGCGTTACGGTCTTGTGGCGTTTGGGTCGAGTCTGGATCAAATCGGACCCATTACAAAGACGGTGGAAGATGCCGCGATTTTACTGCAAGTGATTGCCGGGCATGACGCCCAAGATTCCACATCGGCCAATGTGCCGGTGCCGGATTACACAAGTTTTATCGGAAAAGGGGTCAAGGGGCTCACGATCGGTATTCCGAAGGAATATTTTGTGAAAGGTATTCATCCCGAAGTGGAAGCGGCGGTGAAAAAAGCGTCACAAGTGTTTCGGGAGCTCGGCGCCAAATGCGTTGAAGTCAGTTTGCCTTATACGAAGTATGCCGTCGCAGTGTATTACGTGGTGGCGGTGGCGGAAGCCAGTTCCAATCTCGGCCGTTTTGACGGCGTCCAGTACGGTTACCGTTATGATGCCTCTAATTTGCGCGACATGTATTTTGAGACACGCGACAGGGGATTTGGCGAGGAAGCGAAACGCAGGATTTTGCTCGGCACTTTTGTTTTATCGGCCGGCTATTATGACGCCTATTATTTGAAGGGTTTAAAAGTGAGAACTTTGATCAAACAGGATTTTGACGAGGCCTTCAAAAAAGTGGATGTTATTTTGGGCCCGACCGCGCCCACGCCGCCTTTTAAAATCGGCGAGAAAACGGATGATCCGCTTGCCATGTACCTTTCCGATATTTATACGATTTCGGCAAATCTGGCCGGTATTCCGGCAATGAGTCAGCCGTGCGGGTTCACCAAAGACGGGCTGCCGATCGGTCTGCAGCTTACGGCAAAACCCTTTGATGAGGGCACGCTTTTCCGCGCCGGTTCTGCGTATGAACAGGCCACAAAGTGGTATGAACAAAAACCAACATTATAGGGACGGTTCTCTCTAACTTTTTATGAATCAGAAACTTACGACAGAACCGTCCCTTCCGTATGAACCGGTGATCGGTCTAGAAGTCCACGTCCAGCTGAAGACAGCGACCAAGATTTTTTGTTCCTGCTCCACGCAATTTGGGGCATCTCCGAACCAGAACACATGCCCCGTCTGTCTCGGGCTTCCGGGCTCTCTTCCGGTGCTCAATGAAAAAGTGCTTGAGCGCGCGGTTATGGTCGGACTCGCTTTGAACGCTCAAATTTCACCGCGCATTAAATTTGACCGCAAAAATTATTTTTACCCGGATCTTCCGAAAGCGTATCAGATTTCCCAATACGACATGCCGGTTTGCTCAAAGGGATATTTGACAATTACCCCCTCACCCTACCCTCTCCCCCTAAAAGGGGGAGAGGGAAAAGGTAATAGCGGGGGTGAGGGGGTGGAATCTCACACACACGAGAAAACCATCGGGATCACGCGTGCCCATTTGGAGGAAGATGCCGGAAAACTGGTCCATGAGGGCGTGCGCGACGGAAGCTGGGTGGATTACAATCGGGCGGGAACGCCGCTGCTTGAAATCGTCTCGGAGCCCGATTTGCGCTCTCCTCAGGAAGCGTTTGAATATTTGACGGATTTAAAAGCAATTCTCAGGTATTTGGATGTGAGCGATTGCAATATGGAAGAGGGAAGTTTACGCTGTGACGCGAATGTGTCGGTGCGGAAAACCGGGGATTCCAAATTCGGGACGAAAGTGGAAATTAAAAATATGAATTCTTTCCGCGCGGTTGAAAAAGCGCTCGGCTTTGAAATCAAACGGCAAACTCAACTTTCGGAAGAAGGCGGGAGAATTATTCAGGAAACGCGGCTTTGGGATGAAGGGAAGGGAGAGACCTTCAGCATGCGTTCCAAAGAGCATGCGCATGATTACCGTTATTTTCCCGAGCCCGATTTGGTGCCGTTTTCGGTCCCGAAAGGGCGGATTGAAGAAATCCGAAAATCGCTTCCCGAGCTTCCGCGTGCGCGAGAAAAACGTTTTCAGACTCAGTACGGGCTTTCTCATTACGATGCTTCTGTTTTGGTGTCGGACAAAGCGCTCGGCGATTATTTTGAATATTGTGCAAAGCACAAGGTGAGCCCGAAACTGGCGAGCAATTGGATTCAATCGGAACTTCTCGGAGTTTTAAAGGCGCGAGGCGAGGCCCTTGAGCATTCTAAAGTGACGGCGGAGCATCTCGCCGGATTGATTCGATTGATTGAGGATGGGACCATCAGTGGGAAAATCGCAAAAGATATTTTGCCCATGATGTTTGAAACCGGAAAGTCCGCGGAAATGATTGTAAAGGAAAACGGACTTGTTCAAGTGACCGACGCGGCGCTTTTAGAAGAGGCCTCAAGCCGCGTGATTGACGCAAATCCGAAAGTGGTGGAAGATTTTAAAAAAGGCAAGGAGCAGGCGGTTGGTTTCCTTGTGGGCCAGGTGATGAAAGAAACCAAAGGAAAAGCCAATCCGAAGCTTGTGAATGAAATTCTGAAGAAGAAATTGACATGATGAAAGAGATGCCATCGCGAGCATAGCGAAGCCGGCCGTGGCGATCCGACATATGTCATTCCCGAACGTTTTAATCGGGAATCCATGGATCCCCGACAAAAGCATTCGGGGATGACACTTCGTGTCAGATTGCTTCGGCGAATTTGGTCGTTGCCTCGCAATGGCTTGTGAGTGACTGTGGTGAAACGGAGTGGGAAAGCATTTGATTTAAAGAAATTTATTCGGGATTACCCAATTGTTCCTGCCCTGCTTGTTGTATTTTTAACCGGGGTTTGGATCGGTTTCAACTTGGGCCAGGTGGCCAAACCGCGCCTTCAGGTGGAAAAACCCGCCCAAGCGCATACGGTGAAAGCGCCCGCTTTGCCGGAAAAAGCGGTTGAAACGCCGCGCGAAGCGAAGACGACCCCATTTCTTTTTTTTCCTTTAAAACGCGCGCCGCGTATCGCTTTTGTAATTGATGACGTGGGCAACAGCAAGCATTACGCCGATCTTTTATTTTCGTTTCCAAGGCCCGTGACGCTTGCCATTCTGCCTCAGCTTGCCTTTTCAGAATATTTTGCGGTGGAGGCGAAAAAGCGCGGAATCGAAACCATTCTCCATCTTCCTTTGGAGCCGGATGATCGCGTTTATAAAAAACCGGGGGCGGGAGAAATTAAAACGAGCATGAGTGAAAACGAAATCAAACGAATCTTGGCTAAGAATCTTGAGAGCGTCCCAGGCGTGACAGGCGCCAACAATCACATGGGCTCCCACGTCACCCGAAATCCGCGGCTGATGTCCGTTATCTTAACGGAATTGAAAAATCAAAAACTTTTTTTTCTCGACAGCATGACGCATCCCGACTCGATTGCGCATGAAAAGGCGCGTGAGTTCGGGATGAAGGTGTTGAAACGGGACGTGTTTATCGACAACAATGACAATTATCAGTATGTGCTGAAACAAATCAAGCAAGTTGCGGAAGTGGCAAAGCATAACGGTTCCGCTGTTGCGATTGGGCATGTTCACGAAAATACGCTTCGGGCGCTCAAGGACGCCATGCCGGAACTCGAGCAAGAAGGGATTGAAATCGTGAATTTAAAGGATTTATTGTGAGGTACACACTTGGAATTGAAACCTCCTGCGATGAAACCTCCTGCGCGGTGTTGGCCGGGCCGGATAAAATTCTTTCGAACGTCATTTCCTCAAGTTTAAAGCGGCATCAGCCGTTCGGCGGTGTGGTCCCTGAAATCGCCTCCCGCCATGCGCTTGAAGCGATTGACATCGTTTATCGCGAAGCGCTCCGTCAGGCAAAGCTCAAGCCCTCGGAAATTGACTTGATCGCGGTGACCCGCGGGCCCGGGCTGATCGGCTCCATTTTCGTGGGCGTGTCGTTTGCAAAGGCGCTCAGTTTTTCGCTTGATGTTCCGCTGATCGGCGTCAATCATATCGAGGCGCATCTGGAGGCGAATTTTATCGGCCAAAAACGCCCCGCTCGTTTTATCGGTCTTGTGGTGTCCGGCGGACACACGGCTTTGGTGCGTGTGAGCGGAAATCATTACCGCGTTTTGGGCGAGACCGTCGATGACGCGATCGGCGAAGCTTATGACAAGGCCGCTAAAATTCTGGGATTGGGTTATCCGGGCGGGCCCGTGATCGATCGTTTGGCGCAGCGGGGAAATCCAAAAGGGATTTCGTTCACGAAGCCGAAGCAGGACCGTCCGCTTGATTTTAGTTTCAGCGGCATTAAAACCGCCGTGCTTTATCATTACGAAAAGGAAAAAAAGAAATTCCGCTCGCAGAAATATGTAAAAGATTTTTGTGCGAGTTTTCAGGAACATGTGATGAAATGGACGGTTGAAAAGACCCTACTGGCTTGTGAACAGGAACGTCTCAAAGCGATAGTCGTGGGAGGGGGAGTGAGCGCCAACTCAAGATTGCGCGCGCTTTTGGGGGAGGAAGCAGACCAAAGAGGGATTAAATTGTTCATCCCGCCGTTTGCGCTGACTGCGGACAATGCGGCCATGATCGCGCGGCGGGGACTTTCGCTGTACAAAAATGGCGCACGTTCGGATTTTCGAATGGCGGCGTATCCCAATTTAAAAATAGGAGGCAACGGGCATGAATCTTTCAGCTGAGCATATCGAATTAATCATCCGGCTGGGCAGTGCGGCGGTTTTGGGCGGGATCATTGGCTTTGAGCGCGAACTTCACGGCAAAGTCGCCGGATTTCGCACCCATTCATTGGTTTCTGTGGGATCTGCTTTAATCATGCTGGTTTCCATTCATGTCTTCACGCTTTACGGAGACAAAACCGGAGTGGATCCTTCCCGGATCGCCGCGCAAGTCGTGTCCGGAATCGGTTTTTTGGGCGCCGGCACGATCATACGCGCCGGAATGGGAATTAAAGGGCTGACGACGGCGGCCGGTCTTTGGACGGCTTCCGGTATCGGGCTGGCTTGCGGATTGGGATATTATGAAGGGGCCGTGATCGGGACCGTTGTCACGCTTGTGATTTTGATTTTGTTTTCCAAAATCGGCAGATGGATCGGAGCAAGGGATGTCTGAAGGAACGTATACGAGAAAAGCGGTTGAGGAAATATTGACAAAAGTCGCCCAACGAAAAATTTCGGCGAAGGACGCATGTCACAAACTCCGCCACTTGGCCTATGAGTCCTTAAAGTTTGCGCAGCTTGATCACCACCGTTCCTTTCGGAAAAATTTGCCGGAGGTGGTGTACGCGCCCGGGAAGCCGGATGATAAAATCAGAAAAATCATCTCCCGTCTGGTTTTAAAAAAAGCGCCCCTGCTTGTGACGCGTTTGAACGAGTCTTCCTTTCGGAAGTTAAAAAAGCGTTTCCCAAAACTAAAATATTCCAAAGAAGCCGCGATGGCTTATTCAAACGGGCTTCAGCATTCGGCCCGAAAGGGCTCGGCCGCGATTGTGACGGCCGGGACAAGCGACATTCCGGTGGCAGAGGAAGCGGCCCTGACGCTTGAGGTGATGGGCCGGAAAGTAAATCGTATTTTTGATGTGGGTGTTGCCGGCCTTCATCGCCTGTTGGACCATTTGGGTGAAATCGAAAGAGCGGATATTGTGATCGTAGCGGCCGGAATGGAGGGCGCGCTTCCGAGCGTGCTGGCCGGCCTTGTGTCAAAACCAGTGATCGCGGTGCCTACCAGCGTCGGCTATGGCGCAAGTTTCAGAGGCCTGGCTCCGCTTCTAACCATGTTGAGCACCTGCGCTCAGGGGGTGGCTGTCGTCAACATTGATTCCGGTTTCAACGCCGCTTGTTTCGCCGCTCTTTTGCTCGATCAAATTCATCCGGGTCCCACTAGGGACAGGTCTCGCGTAAGTTCATGATCCATTTGGATTTAGCGAGACCTGTCCCTAATTACTTTGGTGACAACGAATCTAAAAGACGCTACAATGTCGCCTCTTTGGAGGGTATTTTGTGAAGCTTAAACTGGCATTACCGAAAGGAAGTTTGGAGGAAGCCACGTACCGCCTTTTTCAAAAGGCAGGTTTTAATATCGTGGTGGGATCGCGCTCTTATTATCCGACCGTGGATGATGCGGAACTCGAAATCGTGCTTTACCGGCCGCAGGAAATGCCGCGGTATGTGGAGGACGGAATCGTCGATTGCGGTCTTACGGGCCATGATTGGGTGGTGGAAAACGAGGCGGATGTTCTCGAAATTACGGAACTTCATTATTCCAAGGCCACCAGCCGGCCGGTGAAATGGGTATTGGCGGTACCGGAGGATTCCAAATTTAAATCGGTGAAAGACCTAAAAGGAAAAAAAATTGCCACTGAGCTTGTCCGCGTTACCCAGCGTTATCTCGAGCGGAACAAAGTGAAAGCGGATGTGGAATTTTCCTGGGGCGCCACCGAAGTGAAACCGCCCAATCTTGCGGACGCCATCGTGGAAGCGACCGAAACCGGCTCAAGTCTCAAAGCCAATCATCTTAAAATTTTGGATACCGTGCTGGTTTCCACCACGCGTCTGATCGCCAATAAAGAAAGCGTGAAAGATCACGCGAAAAAAACGAAGATTGACCATCTCGTCATGCTTCTTCAAGGCGCGATCAACGCCCAAACAAAAGTCGGGCTTAAAATGAACGTGGCCAAGCAGGATCTTAAGAAAATCCTTAAAATCCTTCCGGCACTTAAAAAACCCACAGTCTCAAGTCTCTCAAGTGATGGCTGGTACGATGTCGATACAATCATTGATGAGCCCGTGGTGCGGGAATTGATTCCGGAACTCAAGCGGGCGGGCGCTCAGGGAATTGTTGAATATCCGCTCAACAAAGTAATCTATTGAGGAGGATGAAATGCCTTGCGGTCGTAAGCGCAAAAAGCGCAAGATGAACAAGCACAAGCGGAA
>CAYJWM010000080.1:0-7102 GCA_964373885.1 uncultured bacterium
AAGCGAAGGGCTCAGGATGACACGAAAAGCAACTGTATCAAGTGGTATGCACCCATTAAACTCCTTAGGATGGCCAGTCCCTCTGGGACAACCCCTTACAAATGAACCGGATTTCCTTTTATCCACTCGAAACAAGCATCCTTTGCCCGTTCGATCTGAGGCATTAATTTTTTGCGCTCTTCGTCTGAAAAAACGTCCAGCACATAACCGCTTAAATCATCCGTCCCTGAACTCGGAAGGCCGACGCCGATTCTTAACCGGGGAAAATCCTGGGTCCTCAACGCCGCAATAATGGACTCCAGGCCGTGATGACCGCCCGAGCTTCCTCGGATCCGAAAACGCAATTTCCCAAGTGGTAGATTGACATCGTCGGTCACCACCAGACACTGGGCAGGTGAAATTTTAAAATCCTCAAGCATTTTGCGTACCGCCGATCCGCTTTCGTTCATGTAGGTTTCCGGCTTCGCCACCATTACTTCTCCGCCTAGAACCGGATCGCGGCTGATCTGATACGGCCCTTTCGCTTTTTTAAACGAATTGCCGCTTGAATTTAAAAGAGCGTCCACGACCATAAAGCCGACATTGTGACGCGTTTCGCCATACGGTTTGCCGGGATTGCCCAAACCCACAATCAGCTTCACGCCACCTCAACCCTCTTTCTAACCTTCTTTGGGGGCTGCTTTAGCAGTCGGAACTTTAGGAGCCGTCTGCGACGGCTGCTTCGCGGCAGCCGGTTGGCCTTCCGGCGCGGCTTCTTCGCCTTCCTCTTCTTTCTTCTTGCCGATGACTTCCGGCTCCGCCGCGGTTTCTTCGGGCACCGGAACTTCTTCGGCCTTCGGCGCATGAATGGTCACCACTACTTCGTCGCCGGAAAGGGTTGAAACAACTCCTTTCGAAAAAGTAAGTTCTTTCAAATGAATGGCATCGCCGGTTTTCAAAGCAGAGATATCCGCGGTCAATTTCTCCGGAATATCAGTCGGAAGACATTCCACTTCGATCTCATGGTGAACCACGTCCAAAACGCCGCCCTCCTTGACCCCGATGGATTCCCCGGTCACATGAAAGGGAACATTCACCTTGATTTTTTCAGTCAAGGAAATCGCGTTAAAATCAACATGCTCGATCCCGTCGGTGACCGGATCATGCTGAATTTCCTTGATGACGACCGTTTTTTCAAACTTTTTGTCGCCCGCCACCTCCAAGTGAATGATGACGTTTTCGCCCGCTTTCGTATGAATGACGCGTTCAAAATCATCCCGGCCGACCTCAATCGGCGTCGCCTTCAAGCCGTGGCCGTAGACCACCGCGGGGATTTTCTTCTCCAGGCGCACTTGCTTCACCTTTTGCTTGCCAAGACGCACGCGCTGGCTCGCTTTCAATGGTACTGTCTTCATTTCCTTTCTCTCTCCTCCTTACCTCAAGCTTCCACAGCAGCTTTTGAAAAAAGCCGGCTGACGGATTCATTTTCATGAATGCGTTTAATGGCCTCGGCCAAAAGCGGTGCGACCGAAAGCACTTTGATTTTGGAAATGTGTTTTTCGGGCGGAATTGGAATCGAATCCGTGACCACCAGTTCTTTTAAGGGAGATTTTTTGATCCGCTCAATGGCCGGCCCCGCCAAAATGGGATGCACAATAGCCGCGTAGACATCGAGGCATCCTTGCTCTTTTAACGCGTGGACAGCTTCCACCAAGGAGCTTGCCGTGGAAACCAGATCATCCACCAGCACCACGTTCCGGTTTTTCACTTCGCCGATAATATTCATCACCTTGGTTTGAGCGGGCCCTTCCCGGCGCTTGTCCACAATCGCAAGCGAAGCATGCAACAGTTTCGAGTAAGCGCGCGCCAGCTTCAGTCCGCCGACATCCGGTGAAACCACCACGAGATTTCTCAAATGTTTTTTTACAAAATACTTGCTGAGCACATTGATCGAATACAAGTGATCCACCGGAATGTCAAAAAATCCCTGGATCTGGTTCGCGTGCAAATCAAGCGCTAAAATTCTGTCGGCGCCCGCGCTGACAAGCAAATTGGCAATCAGTTTAGCCGTAATCGGAACACGCGGTTTTGCTTTCCGGTCCTGCCGGGCATACCCGTAAAACGGCATCACGGCCGTAATGCGGGATGCAGAAGCGCGCCGCGCCGCATCGATCAAAATCAGAAGCTCCATTAAGTGATCATTCGGCGGATGAGAAGTGGATTGAATGATAAACACGTCTCTCCCGCGAATATTGTCCTGAATTTGAACCTGAATTTCTCCTTCCGGAAAACGTCCGACCAGGGCGTGCCCGAGCCCGATTCCAAGGTAATGACAAATGGATTTCGCCAGTTTCAGATTTGAATTCCCCGACAAAACCGCGATATGATTTTTCACACCGTAATCTGATCTATGATTTTTCATTTTCGTTTTCCGATCACCTTCGCCGGCACGCCAACAACCGTCTTTCCTTTCGGAACCGACTGACCCGCGCAAATCACCGCGCCGGCGCCTGTCTCCGCGCCGCGGCCCACTTTCACGGGCGCGATTAAAATCGTGTCGCAACCCAAACGGGCCTTATCTTCAACAATTGTTTGATGTTTTTTCTTCCCGTCAAAATTCGCGGTGATTGTCCCGGCCCCCACATTGACGCCGCGGCCGATTTTGGCATCACCCAAATAACTCAAATGCTTCACGAACGTTTTTCGGCCGATGCGCGTGCGCACGAGTTCCACAAAACTTCCGATCACCGCCTCATCTTCCACCCGAACACCGGAACGGAGTTTGGCAAACGGCCCGATTTGACATTTGGAGCCGATCGTCACATCCCGTTCAATCCATGAGAACGGATGAATCACCGTGTCGCGTCCGATGCGGACTCCCGCGGCAATCACCGTTTTCGCCGGATCGAGTATCGTCACACCCGCTTTTGAATGTCTCTCCAATTCCCGTTCATTCAACATCTGATGCGCCTCGGCTAATTCTTTTCTCGTATTCACGCCCATGACTTCTTTTTCATTCCGGGCTTTTAAGGCCCGCACTTTTTGACCGGAACGAACCAAAGATTTAATCACATCCGTCAAATAATATTCCTTCTTGCGCTGGTTTTTCTTCACTTGCCCGAGACCCCGGAAGAGCGAAGGCGCGTCAAAAAAATAAATTCCGGAATTAATTTCCGAAATCAAACGCTCCTTCGGGCTTGCGTCCAGCTCTTCCCGGATGCCGGCCACATGTCCGTTTTCTCTTATGATACGCCCGTAGCCATTTGGATTTCTTACCTTGGCGGTCAACACCACGGCCTTGGTTTGTCCCGCTCCGGCCATTGCGACTAATTCCCGAATGGTCTGGGCCGAAACGCATGGCGCATCCGCAGGAAGCACCAAAAGGCCGCCCGGCCGCCTGAAAAATAAATTCCGCGCCTGCGCCGCCGCATGGCCCGTTCCAAGCCGCTCTCTCTGCCAAACCAGCTCTGCCCCAAACTTGCGTATCAAAGAACTTAACTGCTTGTCGGATTCTCCGATAACCACCGCTATTTTCCGAATTCCCGCTTCCCGCACTTGATTGAGCACATGCTCCAGAAGCGGCAATCCCGCGGCCTCATGAAGCACCTTCGGGCGGTCCGAATTCATCCGCGTCCCGCGGCCCGCGGCCAAAATGACAGCAGCGATTGGTTTCATAGCTAAGCTGCTGTCATCCTGAGGGCGAAGCCCGAACCCTGGCGCCGTAGGCGCCAGGATTTAATAGGATTCCATAAATTGTCCCTTGGCCGGAGGCCAAGGGGCGAAGGATCTATGCATAGATTCTTCGCGGAGTTTACCCTGAGATTCTTCACTATCGCCTGCCTGCCGGCAGGCAGGTTCAGAATGACAAACGAAGGGCTCAGAATGACAAATTCCCTCATCCTTTAATGCCGGTGAGCTTGATTCCTTCCACAAAATATCGCTGATTAAAAATAAAAACCAAAAGAATCGGCAAAATCATCATGACGGAACCCGCCATCAAAAGCGTCCAGTCCGTGTGATGCAGACTTTGAAAATAAGCCAGCCCCACCGGGAGCGTAAATTTTTCGTGAGAATTCAGCACAATCAACGGCCACATAAAATTCATCCACGAGCCCATAAACGTAAACGTCGTCAAGGTGGCAAGCGCCGGTTTTGAAAGCGGCAGTAAAATTTTCCAGAAAATGCCGAAATAACCGCAGCCGTCGATTTTCGCGGCGTCTTCCAAATCCTTCGGAAGCGTCAGAAAAAACTGGCGCAGCATAAATGTCCCATAGGCCGTGAAAATGGCCGGCAGAATCACCGCTTTATACGAATCAATCCAGTCCAAAGAGCGAAGAAGAATAAACACCGGAATCATGGTCACCGCCCCGGGGATCATCATCGTCGCCAAATATCCGAAAAAGATTTGGTCGCGTCCGGGAAAACGCAGCCGCGCAAACGCGTAAGCTGAAAGCGCGCTGGTGGCCACCTGCCCGAGCGTGGTCATCAGAACCACGAAAATGGAATTCAGGTAAAACCGGGCAAACGGAACCACTTTCCATGCCTTCACGTAATTTTCCCACACAAAAGAAGTGGGCGCCCAGTCCACCCACCAGGCCTTCTGATAAGAAAACACCTCCCCGGGGTTTTTGAGCGATGTCGAAATCATCCAGAGAAAAGGCGCAAGCATGGTGACAGCTCCTAGCACGAGAAGCGCATAAACCCCTATTTTTTCAATCAGGCGCTTCCTTGCCCGTTTTCTGATAATGTTCTGTGCGCTGAGTTCAGTCGTCATATCAGTTTAGGGACGGTTCTTATAGAAGGCGTTGAAGATTTAACCATTCGTTGACTCTTTCAATGAAAGGTGTATATGCCACAAAAGTTTCTAAGGACCGTCCCTATTGTTAATAATGAACCGATTTGGAAAATATTTTCCAGTTGATAATGGTAATCACAAACACCACCAAGAAAAGAAACCAGGAAATCGCCGCCGCATAACCCATTTTGTTCCACTGAAAAGCATTGTTGTAAATATAATAAATAATGGTGGTCGTCGAACCGTTCGGCCCGCCCCCCGTCATGATGTACGCCGGATCAAAACCCGCTTGAAACCCCCCGATCAACGACATGACGCCGATAAAAAAGGTGGTCGGTGAAATCTGCGGCCACGTGACCGCCCAAAATTTCTGCCAGCGGCTGGCCCCGTCGATTTCCGCCGCTTCATAAAGGTCGCGCGGAACGCCCTGAAGCGCCGCCAAATACAAAATCATATTGTAGCCGCCCACGGACTGCCAAATGCTCATAATGATGAGCGCCGGCTTCGCCCATGCTTCATCGCTCAACCAGAAGGGCCCCTTCAAAGGAAGTTTGAGCAAATAACCCAATTTCATAATCAGCGTGTTGAGGACGCCGAATTCAGGGTTATAAATCAGCCGCCACAGCACATAAATGGCGACACCCGAACAAATCGTCGGCAGAAAATAAATCGTGCGGAAAAAAACGGCTCCCCTGAGCTTTTGATTCAGAGCAAGCGCTAAAATCAAAGAGCCCGCGATTGAAAACGGGATGGCCGCCATGAGCACAATCGTGTTCCAACAGTACTTCCAAAACAGCGGATCCTGAAAAAGAACAATGAAATTTTTAAGCCCCGCAAACTGCGGGGACGAAAAAAGATCCCATTTGACAAAACTCAATAAAAGCGAGGCCGCCACCGGCAGGGAAGTAAAGAGCAAAAATCCGGCGAAATTGGGAAGTAAAAAGCCGTAACCGGCAAGCGCTTCTTTGGTCGTACTTTTAAGTTGAAACCGTTTCACAATGATCTCCCAATGTCATTCTGAGCCCTTCGTTTGTCATTCTGAACCTGCCTGCCGGCAGGCAGGCGATAGTGAAGAATCTCAGGGTAAACTCCGCGAAGAATCTATGAACAAAGATTCTTCGTCGCTACGCTCCTCAGAATGACATTTTGTCAATAGTGTTAAGCCGAATGAGCCGTTGACATCGAATCGCGGATGAGCTCCGGTTCGTTTTTGCCTTCCACCACCGGCCGGGTAATCCGGCAGCCGGTCACATTCCTTTGTGTGGGAATTTCATACATCACATCCAGCATCATGTGTTCCAAAATGGACCTCAGCGCCCGCGCGCCGGTTTTCTTCTTAATGGCCGTTTCGGCGACCGCCCGCAGCGCATCAGGCGTAAATTCAAGCCGTACGTTCTCCATTTCAAAAAACCGTTCATACTGCTTCACCAGGGCATTGCGCGGCTCCGTCAAAATCCGCACCAAATCGTCTTCGCCGAGACCATCCAGCGTCGCCACCACTGCAAAGCGCCCGATAAATTCGGGAATAAACCCAAACCGCAAGAGGTCTTCGGTCTCCACGAGGCGCAAAATCTCGCCGATATTCGGTGACGCCGTCTTCCGGTAAGATTCCGCACCGAAGCCCATCACTTTGTTGGCGACGCGGCGCTCAATAATGCGGTCGAGCTGAGAAAATGTCCCCCCGCAAATAAATAAAATGTTCTCGGTGTTAATTTGAATGTATTCCTGCTGGGGGTGTTTTCTTCCTCCCTGCGGAGGCACATTGGCAATGGTGCCTTCCAAAATTTTAAGCAGCGCCTGCTGAACGCCTTCCCCCGAAACATCCCGGGTAATCGAAACGTTTTCCGTGGTGCGCGCGATTTTATCAATTTCATCGATGTACACAATTCCGAGCTCGGCGCGCTTCACGTCAAAATTGGCCGCTTGGAGAAGCCGAAGCAAGACGTTTTCGACGTCCTCACCCACATAACCCGCTTCGGTCAGCGACGTCGCATCCGCAATCGCAAACGGTACGTCGAGCATTCTGGCAAGTGTTCTCGCCAAAAGAGTTTTTCCGGAACCCGTAGGCCCGATCAGAAGAATATTGCTTTTCTCAAGTTCGACTTTGGAATCCTGGGCCAGGTTGCGAAGCCGCTTATAATGATTATGAACACTGACCGCAATCTGCTTCTTGGCGCGTTCCTGCCCTACCACATATTGATCCAGCAGTTCTTTAATTTCCTTAGGCGACCATGTCCTCAAAAGCGAAGTTTCCGAAGGTTTGAATTCGGTGGTCGACTCCTTCAGAATCATTTCATGACAGTCGCGGATGCAAACATAGCAAATATA
>CAYJWM010000081.1:0-7053 GCA_964373885.1 uncultured bacterium
CAGCACCCTTGTGGTGTCGCCTCAGAATGACAGCTGTATGAAGTGGTAGGCACCCTGCCGAACGTAAGCCCCTCGCCCGAAGCCCACCTAATATGGTAAAATAACCCTCTTATGGCGCAATTCAGGAAAATACTTTTTTATATTTTTGTGGGCATTTATTTTGTGTTCTGCCCGCTCACCATTCTTTACGCGCTGGGCTATATTTTTCAGCCCGGCTCCGAACAGGGGCTTGTGAAAACAGGCATTATCTATATTTCAACCGCTCCTCCGGGCGCCACCGTTTATCTCGGCAACAGGCGTTTTACCCGGAAAACCCCGGCTGTTTTGCGCGATCTTCTTCCCAATGATTATTCCGTCTCCGTTTACCTGAAGCATCATAAACTCTGGACACAAACGGTCCCCGTGGAAGGAGAAAAAGCAACCGTGCTTGAGCGGATTCTGCTGCTTCCGGACGAATCAAAACCCGAGCGCTTGATTCAAGGGCCTTTTGACGATCTGATTCCGCTCGGGGACAATCCTGTTTTTCTTCTGAGCGAGGGGAAAACTCTGGGAGATATTTTTGTTTGCGATTGGGCGGCGAGGAAGTTCTGGCCCCTTGTTTCCGAAACTTCCCCCTACCGGGACGCGAGAATTTTGTCACAAACAAGCGTTTCCGAAAGTTCCCGCCTTTTTTTCATTGTCCAAGACGGAGAGGAGAAAAAATTTCTTTGGGTAGAGCCGGACGCAAAAGGGAGCGTCGTGACAAATCTGACGCATCTCTTTTCAGAAGAACCGGCCAATGTTCAGTGGGATCCGGCAAAAGAAAATCACCTTTTTTCATTTCAAGACGGCCGTCTCCATTGGGTGGATGTGAATTCCAAAACAGGCGAGCAAAAATGGTTTGAGGGAATCCGTGGGTATGGTTTGCACGAAAAAATGATTTACGCTTTAAAACCGGACGGCACATTTGTCCGGATGAATCACAACGGTACAGATGAGGAAGTGCTGCTCAATGACCCCGTGCTCGGCCATTCGCTTTTCGGCGGGGAAGGCTTTTTTGACGTCAAAGTTTTTTCGAAGGACATCATTTTGTTTTTGGGCGAAGGCGGGGAACTTCTCGCCAACCGGCTTCCGTATCGTTTTGCCAGAAGCGGGATAAAAGGGCTTCAATTTGATCCGAAGCAGCAGAAAGTTTTGATTTGGGGCGAGGAGAGGATCGGCGTGTTGGATTTTTCTAAGGAAGAGCGTGGAGACGAAAAGATGTTTGAACGCGGGCCCGAGCTTTTTTGGGTGTTCAAAAAAGGGGTAAAGATCGAGCAGGCCTTTTGGGTGTACGAAGGGTCGCACATTCTGTTTCGCGATGAAGATATGGTTTATTTGCTTGAGCTTGAAACCTACGGAAAACCGCACTTATATGAATTGACCCGGGTGAGAAAGAAAAGTTCCATTTTTTATGCCGAAGATTCCGGCAAGCTTTATTATTTGGATCCTGAAAGCGCCGCACTTTCGACTATTGAGATTCTGCCGAGAAGAGATCTTCTCCTTCTACCGTTTCCGGAGCGCAAAGAGAAAAGAAAACCAAGCGAGATTGAGGGGCTTTCATGATCACCGGTTTTCAATTTTCGCCCGGCGGTCTGAAGGCGCGCGAGCGATGGTTTCAGCGCTTTTTTGAAATTCTTCCTGGCCTGACCAGCTGGACCATTTTGGGCGGGCTTGTTTTTCTTTCTCTTTTCAATTCTCTTCTGGCCGCGATCATCATGATCGCTTTTTATTTTTATTGGCTGCTCCGGCTTTTTTACATGACCATTTTTCTTCTGATCGCTTATGTGCGGCTTTCGTTTGAGCGCACCACCGATTGGATGCTCCGGGTGAGGGAAGTGGACGGCCTGGAAAGTGATTTTGAAAGCTGGAGACAAGGTGATTCAAAGTCTGATCTTGGGAAAATCATTTCCCTCTGGATTCATGAGCGGAACCTCGAAATCCTTGAAGGAAGTGCTTCACCCCCTCCGTCTGCGACGGCTGCGCCGCCTTTTTCCAAGGACATTTACCATCTGGTCATCATCCCCATCGCCAAGGAGCGCCGGAATGTTTTTGAACCGGGCGTTCAAAGTTTTGCCTCCGGTCAATTTCCTTCACGCCGAATCGTAGTGGCTCTTGCGCTTGAGGAGCGCGCCAGTCAAGAAATAAAACGGGACGCTCATGAGGTCCAGCAAAAATATAAAAGTGCTTTTTACGACTTTTTGATTGTGAACCATCCGGATGGCCTTCCGGGTGAGGCCCGAGTCAAAGGTGCCAACGCCGCTTATGCGGCCAGATATGCGGCAGATTACTTCCGGCAAAAAAATATTCCGGCCGACAATATCGTGGTTTCCTGTTTTGACGCCGATACCGTGGTCGGGCCCGATTATTTCGCGTGTTTGACCTATCACTTTATGATCACACCCGACCGGACGCGGGCCAGCTTTCAGCCCATCCCGGTTTATCACAACAATATTTGGAAAGTGCGCAGCTTTGCCCGGGTGCTTGAAATCGGGTCTTCGTTCTTCCAATTGATCGAAGCCACCAATCCGGAGAAACTCGTCACCTTTTCAAGCCACAGTATGAGTTTTAAGGCGCTTACGGAGGCGGGTTTCTGGCCGGTTGATATGATTTCGGACGATTCCGCTATTTTTTGGAAGGCGTTTCTTCACTTCGAGGGTCATTACCGGGTGATTCCGATGTATGTGACTATTTCCATGGATGTGGTGGATGCGGGGTCATGGTGGAAAACCATCATAGACGTGTACAAACAAAAGAGGAGATGGGCATGGGGCGTTGAAAATTTTGCTCCGGTCATGAGAGGTTTTTTAAAGCGCAGTCAAATTCCATTTTCAAAAAAACTTGAGTTGGGTTTTAAACTGTTCAGCATGCACATTTCCTGGGCCACGTGGGGATTTTTGCTCACGGTGATCGGCTGGCTGCCGGCTTTGTTTGCGGGGCGCGAATTTTCAAGCACCGTCCTTTATTACAGCGCTCCGCGCATCACGGGAATTATTTTTAATCTTGCTTTGCTGGCGCTCGTCGCCAGCATGATGCTCAGCTTGTTTCTTCTCCCCAAGCCGAAAATCCAGCACCCTTTGCCCGCGCGGATTATTTTGGTGTTCGAATGGTTTTTAGTTCCGTTGATCATTTCCTTCCTGGGAGCGCTCCCGGCGCTTGATGCGCAAACCCGCCTGATGTTCGGGCGGTATATGGCGTTTTGGGTGGCGGATAAAAAGCGCGATGCCAAGAAGCATCGGACCATGCCGGTGAATGCTTAAGTATGGATAGAGACAGAACCATCGCTTATTTTTCCATGGAAATCGGGTTGGAAACCGGCATGCCCACTTATGCCGGTGGGCTCGGCGTATTGGCGGGCGATACCATCCGATCAGCCGCGGATCTGAAGGTTCCCATGGTGGCCGTCACCCTGCTCCACCGCAAGGGATACTTTTATCAGAAAATCGGCCTCAGCGGTCTTCAGAAGGAAGAACCCGAAGAGTGGGTGGTGGAGGATTTTTTACACGAAACGAAAGCCAGAACCTCGGTGACCTTGGAGGGGAGAACCGTTCATCTTCGCGCCTGGCGCTATGACGTCATCGGAATGAGCGGGTTTAAAGTACAGGTTTATTTTTTGGATGCGGATCTTCCCGAGAATACGGAGCCGGACCGGACGTTTACGCACTATTTGTACGGGGGGGATGCCCGCTACCGAATTTGTCAGGAGGTGATTTTGGGAATCGGGGGCGTGAAGATGCTGCGTGCGCTCGGCCACAACAACATCAGACGCTTTCATATGAATGAGGGGCATGCGGCTTTTCTCACGTTGGAGCTTTTGGATGAACATCTCAAGCGGGACCCCAAGAATTCAATTGATGCCCACGCGATGGAGGAAGTGAGAGCACACTGCGTGTTTACGACCCATACGCCCGTGCCGGCCGGGCATGATCAATTCCCCATGGATTTAGTGGAGAAGGTGCTGGGCCATCGGCCGGCTTTTGACATGAAGGAAATATTTTGCTGCGACGGCGTGCTCAACATGACCAATCTCGCGCTTAATTTAAGCCATTATGTGAACGGTGTGGCCAAAAAACACGGGGAAGTTTCCCAGGAAATGTTTCCCGCCCACATGATCGACTCCATTACCAACGGCGTCCACGTGGCCACATGGACCTCGAAACCGTTTCAGGAGCTTTTCGACCGTTATATCGACAGTTGGCGCGAAGATAATTTTAGCTTGCGATACGCCCTCGGCATTCCCAAAGCCGATGTTTGGAAGGCCCATAGCGAAGCGAAGCACGAGCTCGTGCAGTATGTGAATCGCGAAACAAATGTCGGGATGGATACGGAGGTTTTAACGCTTGGGTTTGCCCGCCGAGCCGCTGCTTACAAGCGGGCCGATCTTTTGTTCCACGACGTCGAACGGCTTAAGAAGCTTTCATCCAGACGCGCACCCCTTCAAGTGGTTTATGCCGGCAAGGCCCATCCGCATGACGGGGCCGGGAAGGAACTAATTCAGAAAATTTATCAGGCGCAGGAGCTGCTTAAGGGGATTATTAAAATCGCCTATCTTCAAAATTATGACATGGAACTTGGAAAAATGATCACCTCAGGCGTTGATTTGTGGCTCAATACGCCGGAGCCCCCGCTTGAGGCCTCCGGAACCAGCGGAATGAAAGCGGCGTTAAACGGCGTCCCTTCGCTCAGCATTTTGGACGGCTGGTGGATTGAAGGCCATGTGGAAGGCGTGACCGGCTGGGCCATCGGGGAAACCTATGGCGAACAGGGAGCGAAACGCGACCGCGCCAAAGATGCCAAATCGCTTTATGACAAATTGGAGAAAATCATCATCCCCATGTTTTACCGCCATCGGGATAGGTTTCTGGGGATTATGCTCCATGCGATCGCGCTGAACGGCTCTTTTTTCAACACCCAGCGCATGATGCAGCAGTACGTTTTAAAGGCGTATTTCCATTAGGTCGAGAGATACGCAAATATCAAAACTTTCTGATCGCCTCTCGCGGACGCTGCGTGCGACTGATTCTTAGCCGAGCGGGCTAAACAAGAATCAGCCGTACTCGCTCGGTTCCTCACACTCGATTTCGAGTGAGGAAATCGAGTGTTCGTCAACGCCGCTACGAGACGACAGAAAGTTTTGAAAAGCGCCCGCCGCTAAAATACGCCATTAAAGATTGGGAAAAAACAAAGGCAATCACTTTTCACGAGCGATTAGCGAACTTTTTCGACTGTTTCGAATGTTTCGCTAAATCGCAAGGGAAACGGCCGAATCCTCAATGGTTCGGCCGAGGGCTCCCGCGATTTACGAAACCATTCGCAGGAGACAAAGTTCGCGTTAGCGAGAGAAAAGGTGATTGCCTTTAATTCTTAATTCACGTCTACTTTGATTTGTTTGGGTTTTGCGTGTTCTGGTTTCGGGAGCGAAATCTCAAGCACGCCGTCTTTATAGGCCGCCTGGACTTTACCCGCGTCTATTTCAGACGGAAGTTCAAGCGTGCGCGAGAAAGAGCCGAACGTTCTTTCGGAGTAGTAACGGTTTTTTTCTTTCACTTCCCGCTCGTGCTTTCTCTCCCCTTTCAGCGTCAGCAAATTTCCGCTCACTGAAATATCGAGCTCTTCTTTTTTGATTCCCGGAAGGTCTGCGTGCACCAAAAACCGGTCCGCTTCTTCGCGCACATCGATTTCCGGATCAAATGCCTGGCGCCAAGCTTCGCTGTCCGTTCTCAAAAGAGAAGTGTTGAATGCTCTCGATAATTCACCCTGCAAATCCCTCACAAAATCAAAAGGGTCCCATGTTTCTTTTGTCCGTCTCACGAGATTCATGTTCCGTCCTCCTTTTTAGCGGTTGGTTTTGAGTAACATTTCATTGTTTCTCATCTTAGTTAATTCAATTTTCATACCAATTTTTTAAGCAGAAGATCCGAAAAATGAAGGGGAAAATGTGACAAAATAGCACAAGGAGTGTCAAAAATGTCTCATCGATGGGTCTCGCTTTTATGGTATTCTTGGGCGTATGAAATTTTCCGATCGAAGCAATTGGCCGGCGGCCCAAAATGAAATCGCGACATTGAAGGCCGCACTTGAGCGCGATGGGAAACCGATTTTGGATTTGACGGTTTCCAACCCAGCCCAATGTGAATTTCAATATTTGAAGCCGGAGCTTTTAAAGCCGCTCGCTGACGCCGCCAATCTCCGTTATGAACCCGATCCGCACGGGCTTTTGAAAGCGCGCGAGGCAGTTTCGCAATATTACGCTCGAAAAGGTGTTTCCGTCTCACCGGAGCGGATTTTCCTCACGGCCGGCACAAGCGAAGCATATTCGTTTATTTTTCGTTTGATCGCAAACCCGCAAGATGCGATTCTGGCGCCGCGGCCCGGTTATCCCTTGTTTGATTATTTGGCTGGGTTAAATGATTTAAAGGTCAAACATTACCCATTGGTTTATCAAAACGGATGGCGTATCGAATCTTTGCCTGACACAGCCGCACGCGCTTTAATTCTCGTGAATCCCAATAACCCCACCGGCAATTTCATTCATCCGGGAGAATGGGATTTAATCAACCGATTTGCTCATTCATGCGGAGCCGCTGTTATTTCGGATGAGGTCTTTTTTGATTTCGCTTTTGAAAGACGTATCACGGATACAAAAAGTTTCGCTCAAAATAGGGAAGCGCTCACCTTCACGCTCGGCGGCGTTTCAAAGGCGATCGGGCTTCCGCAGATGAAATTGGGCTGGATGGCGGTGACCGGCTCCGATGATCTAGTGCGTGAGGCCGCTCATCGTCTTGAAATCATTTGCGATACCTATCTTTCCGCGGCAACACCTGCCCAACGGGCGCTTCCTTTTTGGCTGGAACATGCAGCCGGCATTCAAAGAGAAATTTTAGGCCGGCTGGAAAAAAACAGAGCGTTTCTGAAGCAAAAGTTATCCGGTATCTCCGGCGCCACCTTGCCGTCTGCGACGACTGCTTCGCTGCCGTCTGCGACGACTGCTTCGCTGCCGTCTACGACGACTGCCCAACGGGTGGGACTGCCGTC
>CAYJWM010000082.1:0-6948 GCA_964373885.1 uncultured bacterium
TGGTTCGTTCCGATGAAGATGAGGAGGAAACATTTCTTTATTCGGATGACGAACTCGCCAAAGCCGTCAAAGAAGCCGAGAAGAAAAAAGGAAAAACTCTTTCTCTCCAAACCAAAACCGCAGGCGGAGAAAAAGCGGAGGAAAAAGAGAAGGAAACTCTCGAGGTGATCGAGATTTTTGAAGCTTACGAGCTTGTGAAATCGGTCAAGAAATTGGAAAAATTTTCACTCGACATTAAAGATTTTGAAGCCGGCGAAAAGCCCATTTTTGAGTTGAAAAGCGGAAAGAAAACAGAACAATTTAAGAATTTGCCGCACACGCTCCGCGCCATCAAGGAAGCCGGCAAAGAAGGCATGACCCTTCAGCGTTATAAAGGTCTTGGCGAGATGAACCCGGGGCAGCTTTGGGAAACCACGATGGACCCTGCACGGCGCACGATGCTCCGCGTGACTTTGGAAGATGCGGTGGAAGCGGATGAAATTTTTACGATTTTGATGGGCGACGAAGTCGAACAGAGGCGTGAATTTATCGAACGGAACGCAAAAGCCGTTCGCAACTTAGATATTTAATAGGTCAAAACCATGCCAGCAGATGAAAATTTAAACGTATACGCACTCAACGAAAAAGTGGTGCAGGCTCCGATTGAAGACGAGATGAAGACAAGCTACATCAATTACGCGATGAGCGTGATTGTGGGGCGCGCGCTTCCGGACGTGCGGGACGGGCTGAAACCCGTGCACCGGCGCATTTTGTACGCGATGAGCGATCTCGGGATTACCCATTCAAAGCCGTATAAAAAGTCGGCGCGTATCGTAGGTGAAGTGCTCGGCAAATACCACCCGCACGGCGACACGGCGGTTTATGACGCGCTCGTGCGAATGGTGCAGGATTTTTCGCTTCGTTATCCATTGATCGAAGGCCAGGGGAATTTCGGCTCAATTGACGGCGATAATGCGGCGGCCATGCGGTATTGCGTGACCGGTGAAACGCTTGTTGTCACCGATCGCGGGCTCGTTCCGATTAAGGAAATTTCGAACGACAGCTCCGAAGCTATATTCATTTCGGTGCTTTCGCGCGACGGAAAAGTTCATTCAGCAACCAAATGGTTTGATAGCGGTATTCATCCAACCCTTAAGATCACCACCAGCAGGGGTTATACGCTTCAAGGTTCTTACAATCACCCGATGCTCATTTGGGCGGTTAATGAACAGACGGGCCAGCCCGGATTTCGTTGGAAATTGTTGAGTGAACTTCGGCTTGGAGAAGCAGCGGTAATTGACAGAACTTCTGATGAGCTATGGCCGTCTCAGCCGGTTTCCCTTACTCAATATTGGCCGACGCTGGGATCTCACTTTCAGCTCAAAATCCTGCCTCGCGAGCTCGACGAAGATTTGGCGTTTATTTTAGGATCTCTCGTTGCAGAAGGCACGGTCAAACAAAACGAAATCGAGTTTTGCAACAGCGACATTAAGTGGATTGAGAAATTCGATCGATCCTGGCACAGCGTCTTTCCGGATTGCCGGCTTCATGCGTTTGTCAGAAAGCCGAGCCCATTTGGTAAAAGACCGTATTACACTCGCGAAATCCATTCCCGCCGAGTCACGGCTTTTTTGAGGGCTGCCGGGCTCGCGCCTGTTAAATCTCGGGAGAAAACGATTCCAAAAACGATTTTCCAATCCCCCGAATCCGTGGCAGCGGCTTTTTTACGGGCTTATTTCGAGGGAGACGGATGCATTACATTTAGCGGAAAGAAGATGGCGGAATTATCGTGCACTTCCGCAAGCGAGACATTGATCAATCAGATTCAAATCTTGCTTCTGAGATTTGGCATTGTTTCCACGAAGCGGTTTGACCGGCATCGGACGATACACAAACTTTATATCCGAGGATTGGAAAATCATCGCCTTTTTAAACAACGAATCGGCTTTGTTTCTCAGCGGAAAAACGAGACTTTGGCCGCCGTGATTGCCCAGTATCATAAAGAATATTCGGTGACGGATTTCATTCCTTTTATCGGTGGTTATGCCCGTTCCCATGCAGACGTTGGCGAGGCAACCTTTCTCGAAAGACATAATTTTGATCGTTACCCCAGCCTTGAAAGGCAAGCTACAAGCGTCGTGGCGGCGGTTCGGCCTGAAGCTCAAGAATCCGTTTCAACGCTCTTTAAAAAACTTCTGGAGACACGGTGTCTGTTCGATCCCATTGTTCGAATCGAGCAGGCGGGCATGGCGCGTGTTTATTCAATTAGAGTTGACAGCAATTGTCACTCGTTTGTAGCAAACGGGTTTATCAATCACAATACGGAAGCGCGTCTCGACGCGGTTTCGGGTGAATTGCTTGAAGATATCGACAAAAACACAGTTGAGTTCACGCCGAATTTTGACGAATCGCTCACAGAACCTACCGTCCTCCCCGCCAAAATGCCGAATCTTTTGATCAACGGCTCAAGCGGCATTGCCGTCGGCATGGCGACCAATATCCCGCCGCAAAATTTGAAAGAAATCGTGGGCGCCATTGTGGCCGTGATCGACAACCCGGAAATTTCAATCAAAGAATTAATGAAAATCGTAAAGGGGCCGGATTTTCCCACCGGCGGTGTGATTTGCGGCCGCGAAGGAATACGCTCGGCCTATGAAACGGGCCGCGGGCGGCTGGTCGTGCGCGCCAAAGCGGTGATCGAAACCGGCGTGAAAGGCAAAAAAGACGCCGTTGTCATCACCGAAATTCCGTACATGGTGAACAAGACCAACCTGATCGAATCCATCGTCCGTCTTGTGGAATCGAAAAAAGTGGACGGGATTTACGACATCCGGGACGAATCCGACCGCGACGGCATGCGGATCGTCGTCGAGCTGAAACGCGACGCCATGCCTCAGGTAGTGCTGAATCAATTGTTCAAACATACTCAGATGAACGAAACCTTCGGCGTCATCATGCTTTCGCTTGTGGACGGACAGCCGAAAGTGCTCAATTTGAAGCAGATGGTCGAGCAATTCATCGAATTCCGCGCCGAAGTGGTGAAGCGGCGCACGCAATTTGATCTTGATAAAGCAGAGAAGCGCGCCCATATTTTAGAAGGGCTCAAAATCGCACTCGCGAGTCTTGATCGAGTGATTAAAACGATACGCAGCTCGAAAGACCCTGAGACCGCAAAGCAAGCGCTCATTAAAAATTTCGGGCTTTCCGAAGAGCAGGCCAAGGCCATTCTCGAAATGCAGCTCCAGCGCCTGACGGCTCTCGAGCAGGACAAAATCGAGGCGGAATATCTTGAGCTGATCAAGAAAATCGAATATTTCAAGTCGGTTTTGAAAAGCAAACAGAAGATTCTCGGCATTATTAAAGACGAATCCAAAGAGCTTGCTAAAAAATATGGCGATGATCGGCGCACGCAAATTGTGGCGGCCGAGGAGGACATCGAAATCGAGGACCTGATCGCCGAAGAAGATGTGCTGATTACGATTTCTCACGCGGGTTATATCAAACGTATTCCCGTGACGGCCTATCGGCGCCAGCGCCGGGGCGGCGTCGGGGTGACGGGCGGCGGCGTGCGGGATGAGGAGGAAGATTTTATCGAGCATATGTTTCTTGCCTCAACCCATGATTACATCTTATTTTTCACGAACAAAGGCCGCGTCTATTGGCGGAAGGCCTATGAAATTCCGCAGGCCTCGCGGCAAGCCAAAGGCAAGGCCATTGTGAATCTGCTCGCGCTCGGCCAGGATGAGACCATCGCGAGTTTTCTTCAGGTGGGCGAATTCGACGACAAACATTATGTGTTCATGGTGACGAAAAACGGTGTCGTGAAAAAGACAAACCTGATTCACTATTCCCATCCGCGCGCGACCGGGATCAACGCGATCAGTTTGCGGGATAAAGACATTTTAATCGATTGCAAGCTCACGAACGGCAAGAACGAAATTTTTATCGCCACAAAACTCGGCAAAGCGATTCATTTTCTCGAAAAACAGGTCCGCGAGATGGGCCGCACGGCAAGCGGCGTGCGCGGGATACGGCTTGAGAAAAAAGACGAGGTGATTGCCGGCGAAATCGTGAATCCCGAGGCCACCGCGCTTACCGTCACCAGCCAGGGCTTTGGGAAAAAAACAAAATTCAAAGAATATAAAATCCAGTCCCGCGGCGGCAAGGGCATCATCAACACCAAAGTGACCTCCAAAAACGGACACGTGGTCAATGTGCTGAGCGTCACCGAGGACGATGAAATTATTGTGGTGACGCAAAATTCCATGGTCGTGCGTTTCCCGGTGAATCAGATCCGCACCGTGGGCCGGAATACTCAAGGTGTTAAGGTGATCAAGCTCAGAGAAAAAGATGCGGTCGCATCAGCCATGAAAGTAGCCGCAAAGGGCGGCGAAGCAGTCGCCGCCGAAGGAGAAGCAGGAGAAGAAAAGGAGTAATGCTCGACCTAAAGTTTATTCGCGACAACCCTGAAGCGGTCAAGCAAGGACTCGCCAAAAAGAGAGTCCCCACAGAAACTATAGATGCTTTGCTTGCCCTCGACCAAAAACGGCGTTCTCTCCTGCAGGAAGTTGAAGCCCTCAAAGCCAGCCGCAACCAAGCCAACACAAAAGTAGCCGAAGCCAAAAGAGGCGGAGGGCATGCGGAAGCGGTTTTGGCAGACATGAAGATAGTATCCCAAAAAATAAGCAAAATTGATAGTGAAGTGGGAGATATAGACTTAACAATAGCCAGTATTATATATAATATCCCAAATTTACCGCATAATTCAGTACATGATGGATTTGGACCGAATAGTAATAAAACGGTCCGGGAATGGGGTAACCCCCCCACTTTTGCCTTCAAAGCCAAGGATCATATTGAAATTGCCTCGAAACTGGGGTGGATTTCCTTTGAGCGGGCTGCCAAAGTGGCCGGGAGCGGCTTTTCGCTCTTTGAGGGAGAAGGGGCCCGGCTGGTCCGGGCACTTATGAATTTTATGGTGGATTTGCATACGAAAAAGCACGGGTATAAGGAGATTTGGCCGCCTGCGCTCGTGAACCGCAAGAGCATGTTCGGAACAGGCCAACTCCCAAAAATGGAGGAGGACATGTACCGGCTTGCCGACGATGATTATTTTCTGATCCCGACAGCCGAGGTGCCGGTGACCAATCTGCATCGAGATGAGGTTTTAGAGGAAAAGCAGCTGCCCCTTAAATATACGGCTTATTCCCCCTGTTTCAGGCGCGAGGCGGGTTCTTACGGAAAAGATACGCGCGGGCTTTCGCGCGTTCATCAGTTTGACAAAGTGGAGCTCGTTCAATTTGTGAAGCCCGAAGCATCCATCGATGCGCTCGAGGGTCTCGTCAAAGACGCGGAAGAAGTATTGCGATTACTTGAGCTTCCGTACCGCGTCGTGGCGCTTGCGGCGGGCGATTTGAGTTTTGCCGCGGCGAAATGTTATGACTTGGAAGCGTACGCGCCGGGAATGGGGAAGTGGTTTGAAGTTTCAAGTTGTAGCGCATTTGGGGATTTTCAGGCGCGGCGCATGAACATCAAATATAAATCCGCCCAGGGGAAAACCCAATATGTTCATACCTTGAACGGCTCCGGCGTCGCATTCGCGCGCACGATTATTTGCCTGCTTGAAAATCATCAGCAAGCGGACGGTTCGGTCAAAACACCCAAGGCGCTCCAACCTTATTTAAAATAGGGACGGTTCTTTCTAACCGTTGACCTTTTGGAGGTTTGTGTTAGAACCGTCCCTGATTTTGATGGAGAGGTGGCAGAGCGGATGAATGCGGCGGTCTTGAAAACCGTTAGGCCCTTACGGGTCTCCCGAGTTCGAATCTCGGCCTCTCCGCCAGTATTAACCTTTAAAATAGCACCAAATGATTTTGATTAAAAATACTGGCGGTACTGATTTCCCATATATAATTCATTGAAATCAGTTCCGTTTGTTCTGGTCATCGATATCTTTTTGGAGAGGTCGCATAGCCCGGTTTAGTGCGGCGGTTTGCTAAACCGCTGTAGCGCCTAAAGCGCTACCGGGGGTTCAAATCCCCCCCTCTCCGTGGTTTTTGGCGAACAAGGTTCGCCAAAATAATGACTACGAGGGCGGCGCGAAATTGCGACCGCCCTCTCCGTGATTCCAAATGAAGCACGACGGCAGCGCGTGAGAGATTTGGAAATCTCTCTACGATGACCGCCGGAGTTGCCTTTAATCAAAACAATAAAAGGGAGAAAAAAACGAACAAATTAATTTCTTTTTTCACGGGGATTATTTTGCTTTTGTCCGTGTTTGTCGCGCGCGAAGCGAGAGCGCAGGACCCGCTTGAAGTTGCGCCCGGCCTGTACAAACTTGATTTTGAAAACGACAAAGTGCGCGTGATGGAGGCCCATTTCAAACCCGGCGACAAAATCGCCGAGCATTCTCATCCTGACCATTTTGTCTATGTGCTGGAGCCCGGCAAATTAAAAATCAATCATCCGAATGAAGTAGAGCCGCAAGAAGTTGAATTGACAAAAGGCCAGGTGGTTTGGATCAATGCTGAGACGCATTGGGCGGAAAATACTGGCACCACCGATGTCCGCCTTGTTGTGGTTGAATTGAAGGATCAAAAAATACAGCCGCATGAAATCCAACCCATTTCGGGATGACTTTTATAGCCAGTTTGGTCGTGAGCATTTTACTTTTTGGCGAATGCGCGAGCGCGATTGGGAAGGGGCTCGGAGCTCGGCCCGGATTATTATTCGGATCTTGAATACAGCAATATAGACAAACGCCGGTATCACAAAACCCAGCCCAGTTCCAGCGATATGACCAGCCGCGATGATTCAGGCAGTCTCCGGGAGTAACGAACCCGTCCCTGGGAGAACCGGCATGGGTTTAGACGCCCATTAAATCATACTTGACAATATCTGTATTGTCGTGTATGTTTTATGCAGGTATAGAAGGGAGTGGGTATGCTCAAGCCATATACACTTAAAGTT
>CAYJWM010000083.1:0-6886 GCA_964373885.1 uncultured bacterium
AGCACCCTTGTGGTGTCGCCTCAGAATGACAGCTGTATGAAGTGGGATGCACCCTACGAATGTAAGGATATTGATTCAACCGGAAATTAGGAGTAAAATCGCTTTCATGAGTAGCACCACAACAGTTCCAAGCCGGCCCCGGATTTCTTTCCGTAACCTCCGCCAATTTCTCGATTTACTCGGCCGATCCGGCGAACTTCGGGAAATTTCCGCCGAAGTGGATCCCGCACTTGAGATTACCGAGATTTACGACCGCGTCGTCAAGCAGGCGGGCCCCGCGCTTTTTTTCAAAAATGTTCGGAATTCTTCGATTCCGCTTCTTATCAATCTCTTCGGCTCCCAGAAAAGGATGAATTTAGTTTTGGGGGTAAAAGATACAAACGAGGCCGTCCGGAGAATTCAGGATTTTTTGGAATCAAAACCGCCGCAAACTTTTCTTGAGAAACTCGCTTTTATCCCGAAATTAAAACAGCTTGATTCACTTGCCACCAAAACCGTCTCTCAAGCCCCTTCGCAGGAAGTGGTGCTGACCGACGGGCCGATGCTTGATTTGCTTCCGGTGCAAAAGTGCTGGCCCGAGGATGGCGGACGCTTTATCACCTTTCCGCTCGTGATTACGCGCGACCCGGAGACAGGCAAGCGCAATGCCGGGCTTTACCGCATGCATGTGTACGACAACCGGACGACCGGCATGCATTGGCAAATTCATAAAGACGGCGCCGAGCATTACCGTAGATTAAAGCCCGGCCAGCGTCTTGAGGTCGCGTGTGTGTTGGGCGCCGATCCGCTTTTGCTTTTTTCGGCGGCTTGTCCGCTTCCGTTCGGAGTGGATGAGTTCATGCTTGCCGGATTTCTGCGCGGCGAATCGATTAAACTTGTAAAAGGAAAGACGATCGCTCTCGAAGTGCCGGCCGAAGCCGAAATTGTTTTGGAAGGTTATGTCGAGAAGGGCGAGATGCGCATGGAAGGGCCTTTCGGGGATCACACCGGCTTTTATTCGCGCGCAAAGGAGTTTCCGGTATTTCACGTGACGGCGATGACGCATCGTAAAAATCCGATTTATGTGTCGACGGTGGTGGGCCGTCCGCCGATGGAAGATTGTTACATGGGAAAAGCGATCGAGCGCATTTTTCTTCCGCTGATTCAGAAACAGCTTCCTGAAATTACGGACATCCATCTTCCGTGGGAAGGGTGCTTTCATAATTGCGTCATTGTCTCCATCCGGAAAAGCTATCCGGAACAGGCGAAAAAAGTGATGAGCGCGATTTGGGGCCTCGGGCAGATGATGTTTTCAAAATCCATTCTTGTGTTCGATGCGGACGCGAATATTCAGGATTTAAAAGAAGTGGCTTGGCGCGCGTTTAACAATGTGGACCCGAAGCGGGACATGGTTTTTACCGAAGGGCCGGTTGACGAGCTGGACCACTCGGCCAATCAGGATTTTTTCGGCTCCAAAGTGGGCATTGACTGCACGCGCAAACTCGAGGCGGAGGGGATGAAGCGGCCGTGGCCGGAAGATATGGTGATGTCTGAAGAAATAAAGGAACTTGTGACCAAACGCTGGAAAGAATATGGAATTGAATAGGTTTGTCATTGCGAGCCCTTCGGACGTCATTCTGAGCAGAGTGACGTCCTCAAGGGTAAACTCCGCGAAGAATCTATGCTCATAGTTGGCGCCGACGCGCCAACTACTGCTCGGGAAGATTTGGAAATCTTATCCGAGCTTGTAGATCCTTCGGCTACGCCTCAGGATGACATTTAAAATGTTAAAGAAAATTAAGATTTTCTTTGATTTAATCAAATTCGAGCACTCGATTTTCGCGCTGCCGTTTGCTTATTTGGGTCTTTTTCTCGCGGAAAGAGGATTTCCGCACGGCCGGGTGTTTCTTTGGGTGACGGTGGCCATGGTGGCCATTCGCACGAGCGCCATGTGCCTTAACCGTTTGATTGATTCAGCCGTTGACGAGAAAAATCCGCGTACGCAAAACCGCGCCGCGTCCTTAAAAGTGCTGACGCGCGGCATGATGTGGGCGATCACGCTCGGTTCTCTCGTCATTTTTATATTCGCCTGTTCGCAGCTGAACCCGCTTTGCCTGCAATTGTCCCCGATTCCGATCGCACTTGTTTGGCTTTATCCGCACCTTAAGAAATTTACATGGTGTTCCCACTTTATTTTGGGTACCATACTCGGGATCGCGCCTTATGCCGGCTGGCTCAGCGCCCGTCCCGAGTGGTCATGGCTTCCGCTGCTTTTAACCGTGTCGGTAACGGCTTGGGTAAGCGGATTTGATATGTTTTACGCGCTTCAAGACGTGGAGTTTGACCGGCAAAACGGCTTAAAATCCTTTCCGGTCCGTTTTGGGACAGACCGGACTGTCTGGGTGGTGCGCTGGCTGCACGGCGTTACTATTTTGACGCTCGGCGTTTTGGGAATTGTCTCCGGGTTCGGGATTTGGTATTGGTTTGGCTGGGTTTTGGCGTTTGGCTTTATTTTAAGGGAACATTGGATGGTCGGCCGTTTCGGTCTTCTTAAAATTAACGAGGCCTTTTTTAATATGAATGCGTGGGTAAGCGTCGTCATTTTCGTGGCCACCGTACTGGATTTAACATTAACAAAGGGACGGTTCTTCTAGCATGGAAGCCGAAAGAACCGTCCCTATAAAACCTTTTGCGGTGGCCATCACGGGGGCAAGCGGCTCCCTTTATGGTCTCCGTTTTGTGCGTGCCATCACGGAATTAGGCCACCCCATCGCGCTCACGATTTCGGAAGCGGCGCGCATCGTGATGCACGAGGAGCTTGGGATTGAAATTCCGGACCTGAAAGACCCTGCTAGTAAAAAGGTCATCCTCGAAATCTTTAATCGGGGATCCCCGATGAAAGCACTCGGGGATGACAGTCTCATTTCTTATTATCCTTATTCTGATTTGACGGCCCCGATTGCGAGCGGTTCTTATCCCACGCGCGGGATGATCGTGATTCCTGCTTCCACCACTTGTTTTTCTAAAATTGCGGCCGGAATTTCCGATACCTTAATCGAGCGCGCCGCCGAATGCACGATCAAAGAAGGGCGGAAACTGGTGCTGGTGCCGCGTGAGACACCTTTGAGTGCGCTTCATTTGGAGCATTTGCTTAAACTGGCCCGCATTGGCGTGCGGATTGTGCCGGCCATTCCCGGCTTTTATTCGGGGGCCCAAAAAATTGAGGAGCTGATTGATTTTGTGGTCGGCAAGGCGCTCGATCAGCTTGACGTCGAACATATGCTTTATGCCCGATGGACGGGAAGCCGGGCCAAAGAGGACAAGTGGACAGAAAAGTTGAAGTAAAAAATCTGCGGGTCGGAAAAATCGCGTATCTGAATACGCTGCCTTTTTATCATCGCCTTTTCGACGGTGACGAATCGGTTTCTTTGGTGAAAGGAGCGCCGAGTGAAATCAATCGGTGGATGAGCGAGGGGAAGCTTGATTTCGCGCCTATTTCGTCCCTGGAATACGCGCTTCATTCCGATCAATATATGCTGCTCCCGGGCCTCTGCATCGGTTCCCGCGATTTTTCAAGAAGCGTTCTTTTATTAAGCCATGAACACTTAAGCGGCCTCGGCGGCGAGAAAATCGTGCTTTCCGAAAAAAGCTTAAGCTCTCAAGTCCTGCTCCGCATTCTTTTGAAATATAAGTACCTTTTTGACAATGAATTTGTGGTTTCGGACGGGTCTCCGGATAAAATGCTGCGCGAGGGGAAAGCGGCCCTGGTGATCGGAGATGAGGCGCTTTTCTACAAGCCGAAGGAATTTGTCTACAAATACGATTTAAGCGAGCTTTGGTGGGATTGGTCAAAGCGGCCTTTTTGTTTCGCTCTGTGGGCGGTACGCCGTTCTTTTTATAACGAGTTTCCCGATCAAGTGCTCCGGTTTTATCGGCGGCTCAAGGAAAATACGGAACGGAACATGCAGGATTTGGAATTGCTCATCCGGGAAGGTTTTCACCTGACGATTGCCGATGAGCGTTTTCCGGTTGTATTCGGTTATCTCTTCAATCTCAATTATCATTTGGACCATGAAATGCTGAAGGGGCTTGGGCTTTTCTTCCGGCTGGCGGCCCGTCTGGGGCTTGCCCCCAAAGTGGACCGGCTTCATTTCATCGAAGCGTTCTGATGACTTCGACCGCGGTTTCGGGCCAAATCCTGAATCCGATTTTGGAAAAAGCGGTGAGTGGAGAGCGCCTTCATTTGGAGGAAGGCATTCGCCTTTTTTCATGCGGCCTTTTAAGTTTGGGGAAAGCCGCGACGCTTGTGCGCGACCGGCTTCACCCAAACGGCCAGATCACGTTTATTGTGGACCGAAACGTGAGCTATACGAACGCCTGCTTTATCGACTGCGACTTCTGCGCTTTTTACCGCCGGCCCCGCGACCCCGAAGCATACACGCTCACCATGGACCAGATCTTTCAAAAAATCCAGGAACTGGTCGATATCGGCGGGACTCAGGTCTTAATTCAAGGCGGCGTGAATCCCGAGCTTGGGCTTGATTTTTATCTGAATATGATACGCCAGGTCCACGAACGGTTTCCCCAAGTGCATATTCATTCGCTTTCCGTGGTGGAGATTGATTTTATCGCGAAAAAAGAAAAAATGCCGCTTCGCGATGTGCTTCTAAAATTAAAAGAAGCGGGGCTTAATTCGATTCCCGGCGGAGGGGCCGAAATTTTGGTGGAACGGGTGCGGAAATTAATCAGCCCCAAGAAAATTGATTCGGACGGCTGGCTTGATTTTCACCGGGCCGCCCATTCCGTGGGACTGCGTTCGACAGCCACGATGGTGTTCGGTCATTTGGAAACGATTGAAGAACGCGTGATTCATCTGGACCGTTTGCGCGGGCTTCAAGATGAAACGAAAGGGTTCCGCGCTTTTATTCCCTGGACGCTTTCTCCCATTGGCACGCCGCGCATGAGCCATTTCGAGCCGGCGGGCGGTGAAGATTATTTGAAAACGCTCGCGATTTCCCGGCTTTATCTCGACAACATTCAAAACATTCAATCCGGCTGGCTCACGGAAGGACTGAAATTGGGGCAGGTGGGGCTTTCGTTCGGGGCCAATGATATCGGCGGCACTTTGATTGAGGACAAGGTGCTGGAACCGACCGGTATTCAAGTGAAAACCAGGCCTGAAGACCTCATCCGATTGATCCGGGAAGCGGGCTTCATTCCCGCCCAGCGCAACACGAATTACGAAATCCTGAAAGTTTTTGATTGATGCTTCATGTCAAAGAACCGGATCTCGTCCGGCCGGATCGGGAAACGATCCGGGATTTTTTCAATTCCATCCCTGAGCAGTACGATTTTCTCAACTCCTTCCTGAGTTTGGGGCTTGACCGCGTGTGGAGACGCCAAGCGGTCAAGCGTTCCATCGAAGGCACGGAGCAATCCATTATCGATTTGGGAGTCGGAACGGGCAAGTCTTTGGCGGCCTTTTTGGACGCTCATCGGTTTGAGCATGCCGTCGGATGCGATTTTTCGGAGGAAATGCTGAAGGAGGCGGAGCGAAAGCTAAAAGGGAAAGCGGCCTTTTTGGCTTGCGATTTTCATGCGCTGCCGTTTCCGGTCAAAACCTTTGACATGGCAACCGGCAGTTTTATTTTAAGAAGCGTTCAGCACATGGATCAATTCTTGTGCGAAGTGAAGCGGGTCTTGAAGCCGGGCGGGAAGGCCGTTTTTTTGGAACTGACGCGGCCCAAAAATGCCGCTGTTCGCCGTTTGCTTTTTGAGCCGTATGTGAAATGGTTTGTGCCGTTTATGGGACGGCTTTTCTCAGAACATGACCGCGCCTATCAATTTTTATCCCAATCCGTGCTGGCCTTTCCGGAGCCGGAAACGCTCGCGGAAGAATTAAAAGCCGCCGGCTTTGCCGAGATCTCTCTGACGCCTTTGAGTTTCGGGGTTGTGACACTGATCATCGGCCGCCTGCCCCGCGCATGAGTCAAATGAGCAGGGGGTTTAAATTTGCTTTGACGGTTTTGACCATTGTCTCGCTCAGTGTTTTTTTGACGCCCGTCATTTATCGTCTTCTTCCGGTTTTTCAATTTGAAAAAATATTCGACCGGCTCGTCATGGTTTTTTCGATCGGCACCGCTGCATTTTTTATCCGGTTTAAGCACGAAGCGTGGAAACAGTATGGATTTGATTTCAAGCTTAGATGGAAGCGGCTTTTTTTGCTTGGATTTTTGGGCGGCTTTTTGGCCGTGTTTGTGATCACGCTCGGCGAAGTGATTTGGGGGCCGCGCTATTTGAGAGATCCTATTCTTTTGTCGGATTGCCTTCAGCGGTTTGCCAAAGGACTTTTAAGCGGGATGGCGGTCGGGATTTTGGAGGAATTTTTCTTTCGTGGTTTTGTGTTTACCCATTTGGAGCGTGCCGTTCGAAAATGGCCCGCTGTTTTTGCCACAAGCGCTTTTTATTCGGCCGTTCATTTTTTCGATAATGGTCAAATTTTTATCCCAAAAAATCCAGGGCTGGGGGATGCCTTCCGCCTTTTGTTCGGTTACTTGGAGCCGTTTGCCTACCGTCCGTACCAAGTCCTTCCCGAATTTTTCGGACTTTTTGTTTTTGGAATTCTTTTGAATGTCGCCTATGTCCGGACCCGCTCTCTTTTTCTTCCCATCGGAATTCATGCGGGAGCGGTTTTCTGTATTAAATTTCAAAATTCTTTTCTGCGCAAAGGCCCGGACGCCTACCATTCCTTTTTCGGCAGCACCCCCCATTATGACGGCCTTTTCGAATGGATGGCGCTCGCGCTTCTGGGGCTTGTCATTTACTTCACGACAAGAGAAGCAAGCCCGAGTTGGGCGCATCCCACTTCATACAGCTGTCATTCTGAGGCGAAGCCGAAGAATCTATG
>CAYJWM010000084.1:0-6880 GCA_964373885.1 uncultured bacterium
AAAAAATCGGTGATTAAATTTATCCGATGGCATGACACTGCCCAAATTTAATTCCCCCGAATTGCGGAACGCTCCGCGAAAAATTTAAGCTCCAGTCTTAAATATTCCCCCTCACCCCACGTTTGGGATCTTTTCCCTCTCCCCCTAAAAGGGGGAGAGGGAAGGGTGAGGAGGTTAAAGGAATCATTAGACAATTTTAAGATTATCAGGTAATCTGCCCTCAATGGACCAACGTTTTCTGCAGGAACGCGGCACGCAGGTTTACACCGGGACAGAACTTCTTTTAAAGGGAGCGCTTGAAGGACAGGTGAGTCTTCTCACCGGTTATCCCGGGTCCCCCATCGCCGATTTTTTTAATTCCGCACGGAACATCAAAGAATTGCTCGCCGAAAAGGGAATTTTGTTTCAGGTGGCCAATAACGAGGCGCTCGGCGCCGCGCGCGTCAACGGTTCGCAGATGGAAGACCTGAAGGCCATGGTGGCGATGAAAAGCGTCGGTGCTCATGTGGCCAGTGACGCACTCGCGCTCGGCAATATTTCCAAATCCTCCCACAAGGGCGGTGCGCTGGTCGTGATCGGAGACGATCCCTGGTCTGAAAGCACGCAGGTGCCGACCGATTCCCGATTTCTCGCCAAGCATCTTCATATGCCAGTGATGGAGCCGGCTACTTTTCAGGAACTTAAGGACTGGGTTCCGATCGGGCTAGATTTGTCGGCCAAAGCAAATCTGTATGTGACCTATTTGGTGACCACCAATTTGGCGGACGGCGGCGGCACGGTGACCGTTTACCCCAATCAATTTCCGGCGATCAACACGAAACGTCCCGTGGAAATCAATACCGCCTCCATTCCGGTAGAAGAAACTGTGATTCTCTCACCCCGAACTGCCGTGAGAGAGGAAACGCTTGCAGGCCGCTACGAAGAGTTGATCAAATATTCCCGTTTGCATGAAGTCAATCAAATCCGTTACGGCGGAGCTTCGAAAGCGCTCGGTTTTATCACGTCCGGCATCGCTTATAGTTATTTGGAGCACGCGCTTTATGAACTCGGCCTTCACGGGCGTTTCCCGATTTTGAAATTGGGAATTACCTTTCCGCTGGATCAGGAACTCGTGAAAGAATTTGTCGAGCCGCTGGATCAAGTTTATGTGATTGAAGAAAAACGGGATTTTTTGGAATCGCAAATCGCGACGCTCGTCAAAAATCTTTACCAGACGGGACCCCTCCGCCGGTTTATTCCGGTGTGGGGAAAGCAATTTCCGGAAGGGCTTGATCCGATTCCGTCTACGCGCGGTTTGAATGCATCGCTTTTGATGGAGCGTTTGGGGCCTCTTTTTCTCAAACTGGGCGCTAAAAAACTTAATTTGGATCCGGCGCCCATCGAACGCGAGCTCGCTTTAATTCGCGAAACGGCCTCCTTTCAGGTGCAGATCCCGGAGCGCACACCCACGTTTTGTCCCGGCTGTCCTCATCGCGATTCCTCAAGCGTATTGCTTGAGATAAAGCGAAATTTTAAAGACCCTAAATTTATGCGCAAACATTACGGCCGCGAACCCGTGGATTTGCTGTTTCACGGCGACACCGGCTGTTACACGATGCTGATGTTTGAGCCCAATAAAGAGCTCATGCACAATTATTCCGGCATGGGCCTGGGCGGCGGCACGGGCGCCGGGATAGACCCCTTCATCACGAACAAACAGGCCGTGTTTATGGGGGATTCCACTTTTTTTCACAGCGGCATGATTGCCATTTCGGATGCGATCAAACACAATCAAGACATCGCTTTTATCATTTTGGACAACGGGACGATCGCGATGACGGGCCATCAGCCGACGCCGGCACAGGAATTCGATATTATGGGAAATCCGACCGTGGCCCAGAATATTGAGGAAGTGGTCAAGGGAATGGCGCGCGGGACCGACATTCCGATTCACCGCGTGAATCCGGCTTACCGGGAGGAATATCGCGAGCTGGTGGAAGAGACGCTTTTACGCGACGGCGTGAAAGTGATTATCGCGGATAAAGAATGCGGCATCACTTATGACCGCAAAGTGACGCGCGAAGAGAAAAAAGTCATACGCGAAAAAGGATTTTTACCGGAAAAAAGATTGATTAATTTGACCCCCGAAGTATGCGAATTTTGCCTGGAGTGTACCATCGCTACGGGCTGCCCAGGCTTGACAATCGAAGACACTCATTACGGGCCGAAGCTGATTACGGATTTGAGTTTGTGCAAGGCGGACGGGGCGTGCACCAAAGTAGATGCCTGCCCTTCGTTTGAAGAAATCATCGTCAAACGCAAAGTAGCGCCGGAACCTTTCCAAAATTTCTTGGAGCTCAAAGGGCTTAGGGAACCCCAGCGCCCAAATTTTTCAGGCACTTGGTCGGCTTATGTGGCGGGAGTGGGCGGAATGGGGATAGGACTTGTGACCGCGGTGTTGGTACAGGCAGGGACCCGGCAGGGATATCAGGTGCGGTTTGCGGACAAAAAAGGGCTGGCCATCCGAAACGGCGGTGTGTATTCCCATGTGACTTTTGTCAAAAACGGGCTTCCCATTTCTCCCATCACGCCCTACGGAAAAGCAGACCTTTTAATCGGTCTCGATATATTGGAAACCGTGCGCAGCATTGACCCCAAAATCAATCTTCGCGTGGCCAATCCCCGTTCTACCACCGCCATTACCAATACCTACAAAACGCCCACCGTCACCATGCTTTTGGGCAAGGATGATTTCAAGCCGCGTGATTTGGAAGATTTAATCCGCCGGTTTACGCTTTCGAACCGCTATTTTGGCGCCAATGTGTCACAGATTGCGGAGCAGTTTTTGGGCAGCAAATTATTTGTCAATATCATCATGCTTGGCGTGGCGTTCCAAAAAGGATTGCTTCCCCTCGATTTGGAACATATGACTTGGGCCATTGAGCAGTCAGTGCCGAAAGACGCGACCAAGGAAAACATAAACGCGTTTAATTTAGGCCGTTTGCTTGTCAACGACCCCCGACGTTTTCAGCCGGAATCTTTTGATACCTATGAATCCGTGCTGGCCGAAAAACAGGCCATTTTGGAAACAAGCGGCTGGGGAGGAAAACGGCTGGCGCGCGCCTACCGCCACCTGGTGACCCGGACTGTCGCGACGCTTCGAATGGACGATGAAACGAACATGCATCTGGCGGTGCGGATTTATGATCTCATTCAGTTTCAGAATTTAAACTACGCGCGTTCCTATGTCGATTTGATCAAGCGCGTGCATCGTCTGGACCGTGCGGATTACCGCTACCGCGCCACGCAGGCGGCGATCCGGTATTTGCATAAAGTGATGCTGATTAAAGACGAGGTTTATGTGGCGCATCTATTGACGAGTGAGGAGAAAAAGAAACGGGATTTCGCCCGTTACCGCGTGGATCCCGAGCGCGGAGATAAAGTAGTTTACCGCCACATCAACCGCCCCGAATTTCAGGTGCTGGGTTTTGACATCCGGTTTCGGATCAAAACACAGGATTGGCAGCTTCGAATCATGAAGAAAATGAAATTTTTAAGGGCACTTTTACCGGCATGGCACGGCCGAGAACGCCAATTCCGGGATTGGTATGTCGGGCTGGTCAAAGGATTTTCATATCAGGACCTTTATACCTATGACGCCTATGTGCGGGCGCTTTCGGTCCCGGAAGAGGTAAGAGGTTACCGCGAAGTTCGTTACCCGAAAATGGAAGCTGCAAAAAAAGCCGCCGAAGATTTTCTCGGCCCAAAATCCCATTCAACGTCATTGCGAGGCAACGATCCAAAAGGTGCCGAAGCAATCTCTGGTTCCAAGATTGCTTCGTCCGGGCGTTTGCCGTCCTCGCAATGACGGACCGCATGTGAAACCGTCTGTCAGAGTCCGCTTTGCTCCGTCCCCGACCGGGTTTTTGCATATCGGAGGGGTGCGGACGGCGCTTTTTAATTTTTTGTTCGCCCGCTCCCAAAAAGGGGTTTTTTTGGTCCGGATCGAGGACACGGACCGGGAGCGGTCGCGCCCCGAATTTGAACAGGAGATTCTGGATTCGCTCCGCTGGCTCGGGCTTAACTGGGATGAGCCGCTCGTCCGCCAAAGCGAGCGGCTTTCTCATTATCAAAAAATGGCGGATGAGCTTGTGAAGAAGGACTTGGCTTATCGAGACGGCACCGGAGGCGGAGGAGCCGTCACATTTAAAAATACCCCCAAAAAAGTGAAATTTGACGATTTGGTGCACGGCGCCATTGATTTCGACAGCGCTTTTTTTGAGGACCTCGTCATTCAAAAATCGGACGGTTTTCCCACCTATCATTTCGCCTGTGTGGTGGATGACCACGACATGAAGATCACGCATGTGATCCGCGGCGACGATCATATTTCGAACACCCCGCGCCAGATTTTGCTTTATGAAGCATTCGGGTGGACGCCGCCTGAGTTCGGGCATCTTCCGCTTGTGTTCGGGCCGGACAAAACACCGCTTTCAAAGCGCCATACGGCTGTTTCGCTTGCCCAGTATTGCAAAGACGGTTTTCTGCCCGAAGCGATTTTAAATTATCTGGCGCTTTTGGGATGGTCGCCGCGGACCGCGAAAGAAATGTTTTCGCCCGCAGAGCTTCAAGCTGAATTCAGCTTGGAAGGCGTCAATCAAACCAATGCCTGTTTCGACCTCGAAAAATTAAAATGGCTGAATGCCGAGCATATCCGCGCCTTAGGCCAAGACGATTATGCGGCGCGGCTCGGCGTATTTTTGGTCGATTCGGGTTTCGCAAGAATGGCATCCGAGCACAATTTCCGTTCTGTCGCATTGCTTTATCGAGAGCGTATCCGCACGTTTAGGGAATTTCCTTCCCAAACCCAGTTTTTTTTCAGCGAGAAAATTTCATTTGATTTGGAGGCGGTTCGTAAATATCTTAGGGGTGATGCGGTCTCGCAAAACCTACGAGCATGGAGAGAAGTGCTGGCCGAGGAGGGGGATTTTACGAACCCCGCCGGCCTGGAAGCGCTTCTCCGCCGCACGGCTGAGAAACTTGGAATTAAGGCCGGGGATTTGATTCACCCAATGCGTGTGGCGATCAGCGGACGCTCGGTGACGCCGGGCGTTTTTGACGTAATGTCCGTTTTGGGGAGGGACCGCGTGCTCGAGCGGCTCGACTATGTGGTAGGGCATATTCAGGAGCTTCAATCCAAATAAGGAAAAAATGGACGACTGCCTGTTTTGTAAAATCATCGGGAAAAAAATTCCGGCAAAATTTGCCTATGAAGATGAAACGTTGACGGCTATTTATGACATCAATCCGCAAGCGCCGGTGCATTTGCTTGTGATACCGAAGAAGCATATTTCCGAGATCAGCAAAATTTCTCCCTCTGATCAAGCGCTATTGGGCGAGATGCTGTTGTGCGCCAATCGGTTAGCGGCGGAGCGGAAGCTCGAGAAAGGGTACCGCCTGGTGATCAATAACGGTGCCGAGGCCGGCCAATCGGTGTTTCATATTCATCTGCATCTTTTGGGTGGACGGAGAATGACTTGGCCCCCAGGGTGAGCCAAGTAGAAAAAGGGAGGGAGCGTTTTTATGGGAGGAAAATCGTTTTTTGCGATTTTGTTTGCTGCTTGTTTGATGATTGTGTGTTCAAGCGTTGTCTTTTCTGAGGATGAGCGGCCGGCAGCCGCTCAACCCAAAAGTCATCTTTTTTCTGTGGATGGCGAAATTTTGGAAGTGAATGAACTGAGGGATCCGCCGGGCTGTGCGATTTACAAGGTGAAAATTTTTGGCACCGGCGAAACAATGGATTTGTTTGCGGATCGCGATCGCACACTCATTTTGGCCGGAACCGAGACCAAAAAAGCCCCGGATGTTTTGGGGGGCACAAAGGCCACCCTTATTTATGGGGATGAGAAAGAGCAGGATTTGCCCGTGATTATTTTTGCGAAGCTTGCAAGCACGGTCACCGCCTGAAATTATTTTTCAATGACCACGCCTTCTTCCACCCCCCGCTCTCTTTTTTTTAAACGAAAGCTGAGGCATTATCTGGCCTGGCCGTTCGCGTTCGCTTTGGCGATGGTGGCAAAAAGTTCTGATACGGGCTTCGTTGCGGGGATTCCTGTCATTGTGTTGGGGGAGGCCATTCGCATTTGGTCTTCGGGCCATTTGCTCAAGGCAAGGCAGCTTGTGACAGACGGGCCTTATGCGTTTGTGAGGCACCCGCTTTATGTGGGCAATTTTTTGATCGGGCTCGGATTTAGTGTCATCATTTGGCATCCTTTGATCGTACTTTTTTTTGTGATCGGGTTTTTTGCCGTATACCGCGTGACCATCGGCCTTGAGGAGGACAAGCTGCGCGACCGGTTTGAGCCGTCGTTTCAATCCTATGCGGAGCACGTGCATCCGTTCATCCCGCGTTTCGCTCCTTACCCCTATCGTTCTCGAGACCCTTTTGTTTGGCAGCGGGTTTGGGACCACGGGGAACATATCGCGATTTTAGCGATCACCGTTTTGATTCTTGCGATTCATGTGCGGCAGGAGTTTTATCAAGAGCACCGGCCCATTCATCAATGGATGTCTTCTTTGGTTTGGACCGTCATGCTCGGCGCGATTTTGGCTTTTTTTCAATGGAAACGCCGGTCGGAAAAGAAAGGGCAGTGATTTTGCGGCGCGGTAGACGGCCTTCCTTGGGCCGTCACAGCGCAGTATTTTTACATTGGTAAAAATGCGGCGGTGGCGAAATGGCAGACGCGCAAGACTTAGGATCTTGTCCCGAAAGGGGTGGGGGTTCAAGTCCCTCTCGCCGCAAATAAAATAAAACAAGGGGTTTCTTTTCGCTTCCCTGCGCGCAGCGTTTTTCGCAGTCCCAGGACGGCCGAAGGCCGGACGCGGGATTGGCGCGAGTGAT
>CAYJWM010000085.1:0-6733 GCA_964373885.1 uncultured bacterium
ATGCACCCGATTGCGGGTCGCCGGTTCCTACAGGATTAAAATTTTATGTTAAGAATTTTATTCGATATCCATTTAAGTTTGATTGTGAGAACTGTGGTGCGCATCTTATTGGTAAATATCCTAAAACAGTTTGGCCTGTTGCTTTAATAATTCCGCTGATAGGTTTTGTAGCACTGTATCTTTTCTTATCGTCAAACTGCAGAGGGCCTGACGTTGTTTGTTGTTTTTATGGGTTTTTTAGGAATATTTGTGATTCGATTTATAATACGTAAGAATTATCAAATGATAATCGAGAAAAGAACAAAGGGTAAGTAAAAAGGATGATGTCACTCTCGCGGAAGCGGGAGTCCAGCGAGTTAATTAAAATGAATCAGTATTACGTTTACATGATGGCAAGCCGAGGAAATGGGACATTATACATTGGTGTGACGAATGACTTGATTAAAAGAGTTTATGAACATCGAAATGATGCGGTCGATGGTTTTACGAAGCGATATAAAGTTCACACCCTTGTTTATTACGAAGAAGCAAATGACGTTAATGCTGCGATTTTGAGGGAAAAAGCATTGAAGAAATGGCATCGTAAGTGGAAAATCGATTTGATCGAAACTTTTAATCCTGATTGGTTGGATTTATATGAAGATTTGGTCGCTGGACTCCCGCTTTCGCGGGAGTGACATACGGTGAGGAATTGAATGGGATACGTCAAAGGTTTGAAATGCCGCGAATGCGGCAGGCAGTACGCGACAGAGCCGATTTATGTGTGCGAATTTTGTTTTGGCTCTCTTGAGGTGGACTATGACTATGACGCGATCAAAAAGGTCATCACCTGCCAGCGCATCCAGTCCGGCCCCTCGAGTCTTTGGCGCTATCGCGATTTGCTTCCGATTGACGGGGAGCCCTCTGTGGGTTTTTATTCCGGTTTTACGCCCCTGGTGCGCGCGGACCGTCTTGCGCGCGAACTCGGCGTGAAAGAAATTTTCGTCAAAGACGACACCGTTTGCCATCCCACTTGGTCTTTTAAAGACCGTGTGGTCGCGGTCGCGCTCTCCAAAGCCAAAGAGTTCGGCTTTGACACCGTGGCCTGCGCTTCCACGGGCAATTTGGCGAACGCCGTCTCGGCGCACGGCGCCTGGGCCGGGCTTAAACGCTATATTTTTATTCCGCATGATCTTGAACGGGCGAAAGTGTTCGGCACGCTTGTGTATGAGCCGAATTTGATCATGGTGAAGGGAAATTATGACGACGTGAACCGGCTTTGCGGTGAAATCGCGGCCAAATACCGCTGGGCTTTCGTGAATGTCAATCTGCGTCCTTATTATGCCGAGGGCTCCAAGACATTCGGGTTTGAAATCGCCGAACAGCTCGGCTGGCGCACGCCCGATCATGTGGTGGTTCCGGTAGCCAGCGGCTCGCTCATCACCAAAATTTGGAAGGGGTTTAAAGAATTTGAAAAACTCGCTTTGATCGGGCGCGTTCAAACCAAGGTCCATTGTGCCCAGCCCGAGGGATGTTCCCCCATCTCGGATGCGATTTTGGCCAAATCAGACGCCATTCGTCCCGTAAAGCCAAAAACCATTGCGAAGTCTCTTGCGATTGGAAATCCGGCCGACGGCTATTATGCAAAAGATGTAGTCTTGGCCTCGGGCGGTTCCGCAGGGGTGGTGAGCGATCAGGAAATCGTGGAAGGCATTCAGCTCCTGGCGCGAACGGAAGGAATTTTCACGGAAACGGCGGGCGGAGTTACGGTCGCAGTAGCCCAAAAATTAATTCGCGAAGGAAAAATCGGCCCGGACGAGTCCATCGTGCTCGCCATCACGGGCAACGGGCTTAAAACCCAGGAAGCGCTTCAGTCCCATGTGCCGGGTCCGCTTGAAATCGAGCCGAGCTTAAAATCCTTCGAAGAAAAGGTATTAGTGGTAAGCGGAAAATAACAAACGCTTCTCAAAAACCTGCTTGCTTCTCGCGGACGCTGCGCGCGGCTGATTTTGGGCCGTCCGCCCAAGCGAAAATCAGCCGTGCTCGCTCGGCATCTCGTGCTCGGCTTCGAGCTGGAAGCCTCGCGCGATCTGACGCCGCTCGAAGCAACAGGTTTTTGAGAAAAACTCATTATTTCTGCTTGGCTGATGGGTATTCATCGATTAAAATGGAGGTCCGTTATGGCCGTCAAAGTTAGGATTCCGGGACCGCTTCAGAAATTGACTCAGGACAAGGCCGAGGTTGAGGTAAGCGCCCGGTCCGTTCAGGAATTGATCGATAATTTAAACCGCTCTTATCCGGGAGTCAAAGAGCGCATTTGCGACGAATCGGGCCAGATCCGCCGTTTCGTCAATATTTTTCTAAACGAAGAGGACATCCGTTTTTTATCCAAAGAGAAAACCCCGCTTAAGGATGGAGATGAAGTCTCCATTCTTCCAGCGATCGCCGGCGGTTGATGTCTGAACACACCATCGCGGAATTAAAAAAACGCGTTTTGGAAGGCGGCGAGATCACGCCCGAGGAAGCGCTCTCCCTTTCCGAAATCGAAGACCCTTCTTTAATTGATGTTTTATGCGACGCGGCGCATGAAATCACCACCGCCTTTCATTCCAATAAAGCCGGCCTTTGTTCCCTGATTAACGCCAAAAGCTATTTGTGCGCCGAAGACTGCGGATTTTGCGCCCAGTCTGTGCGCTTTGAAACTTCAGCGGCCCGGTATGAGTTACTCACGTCCGAGGTAATCATCGGCGCGGCCAAAAAAGCCGAAGCCCAGGGCGCCCAGAATTTTTGCCTCGTCACAAGCGGCGGCGCTTTGAATGAAGATGAGTTTGAGCGCATTCTCGCCATTATCAAACAATTGACGCAGGAGACGAAACTCGGCATTGACGCTTCGCTCGGGTTTCTTGACCCCGAACGCGTGGAGCAATTGAAAGCCGCCGGTCTCAGGCGTTTCAATCACAACCTTCAAAGCTCGCGCGAATTTTACCCGCAGATTGTTTCCACACATGATTATGACACACGAATTGAAACGCTTGAATATCTCCGAGACGGCGGTGTCGCGCTTTGCTCTGGCGGCATTTTGGGAATGGGAGAGACGCGCCGAGACCGCGTAAACATGGCGTTTGAGCTCAAAAAATTCTCACCCGAATGTATGCCGATGAATATTTTAAACCCGAGGCCCGGCACCCCGCTTGAGCACGCTCCGAAACTGGACCCACTTGAAATTTTAAAAACAATCGCTATTTACCGTTTCATTCTGCCCAAGTCCAATATCAAACTGGCCGGCGGACGGGAACTCAATCTCGGCCCTTATCAGGAGCGCGCTTTGCGGGGCGGTGCCAACGGTTTGATCGTGGGCGGTTATTTGACCACGGCCGCCAACCCGGTCAAAGACGATTTGGAAATGCTGGGCCGCGCCGGCTATGAAGTTTAATGGAAGTCGGGCTTGCCGGCAAACAGATTTTGATCACGGGCGGCACGGGCGCCTTGGGCCGCGCGTTTGTGCGCCGGGCCTGTGAGGAAAAAGCCGCCGTTTTTTTTACCTACCACCGGAATCAAAAAACCGCGGCCGAGCTGGAACGTCTGGGTGCCCGCGGTTTTCAGCTCGATTTAGCTAACCGCCGCGACATTGACGAATTGAAAAATAAAATCAAGGCCGTCACTTCTGCCCTCGACGCTATTGTGCACAACGCGGCTTTGGTGCGGGACCACACGATACAGAATTTGACCGAGGCCGAATGGAATGAAGTGCTTTCAGTGGATTTGGACGCCGTTTATTATTTGACCAAAAAGTTTCTTTCCTTTTTGTTTAAAAAACCGGGCGCCAAAATCATTCATGTGGTGAGCCGCTCGGGCGCGCACGGCGGGTTCGGACAGGCCAATTACGCGGCGGCCAAAGGCGGGCTGATCGCGCTCACAAAAACTTTGGCCAAGGAGCTTGGGAAGAAAGAAATTTTAGTGAACGCGTTTAATCCCGGCTTCATGCGTTCCGACATGACGGAAGGGCTTCCCCCCGAGGTGTTGGAACGAAATGTAAAGGAAAGTACCTTGGGCCGGATTTCAAACCCCGAAGAGGCAAGCAATTTTCTGATCTATCTTTTGTCCGACCGTTTCCGCGGCGTGAGCGGGCAAGTGTTTCATTTCGATTCGCGCCCGACTTCTTAATATAGGGACGGTTCTCTTTAAGTGCTTATAGCATATTCAGTTCTGCAAGATCCGTCCCCGGATTGCAATTAGCTAATAGGGACGGATCTGATGTAAGTTTAGATGTCATCAATTGTTATCGAGAACCGTCCCTGATTGGGAGTATTTATGGAGCAGGTGGTGATTACGGGTATCGGCGTGGTGAGCCCGATCGGCAACGATCACAACGAATTTGCCGAGGCGCTCAAGGCCGGCCGAGCCGCGGATCCCCAAACCCGCCAGTTCGGTCCCACCCAGTTCGCTTTCTCTGAGCAGTTTTTACCGGTTCGTGATTTTTTACCCCCGAAACGCGCTACGATTTTGGATCCCCATATTCAATACATATTGAAAGCGGTGGAAGAAGCGCTTCGCGACAGCTCGCTTGATCCGAGCCAAATCGACCGCGGACGGCTCGGGATTGCGGTCAGTTCGAGCAAAGGCGGCGTCAGCACGTTCGAGCGTTTTTATGAGCGGTTTTTAAAACATCCGAGCGCGCTTTTGGGCGCCCGCGTGTACGCCAATTTTCTTCCGAATATGGCTGCTCAGTGGATTGCGCGCCACTGGCGCATTTGGGGCCCGGCAAAACCGGTGGTGGCTGCTTGCGCGACGGGACTTTTCGCCGTGATCGAGGGCATACGGATGATTGAAGAAGGGGAAGTCGACTGGTGCATTGCCGGAGCGGGAGATGCGTCCGTCACGTCTTTGATGCTGGCCGGTTACCGGCAGATGGGCGTTTTATCCAAAAACGGAATGCGTCCTTTTGACAAGCGCCGCGACGGATTTTTGCTCGGAGAAGGAGCAGGCATTTTAATTTTGGAACGAAAAGAAACGGCAGAGGCCCGGCACGCTAAAATGTACGGAACCGTTTTGGGCCATCAATACGGGTTCGAAGCAAGTCATCCGGTTTCCTTCTCCGATTCAGGCGACGGTCTTTCGTACTGTCTCAACCGGCTTCTGGAAAAAACGAGCATCAAGCCCGCGGACATCGATTATTTAAATCTTCACGGAACGGCCACTAAAGACGGCGATCGTTATGAAACAAAGCAAATCAAACGGTCCCTTGGAAAAGACGCTTTTAAAGTTCCGATGAGTTCTACAAAATCGCTCACGGGCCACATGCTGGGAGCATCGGGGGCGGTGGAAATAATTGCCTGCTTGATTGCGATGCGGGACGGTTTTATTCCCCCCACGGCGCATTTGACCGAGCCGGACCGCGAATGTGATTTGGATTATACCCCCGTTCATTCCAAAACAAAGCAGGTGAAACTGGCATGTTCCGTCTCTTTGGGTTTCGGCGGCCAGCTCGCCGCGATTTTAATCGGAAAGTAAATTTAAAAACCGACTTGCCTCTCGCGGACGCCGCTCGAGGCAATCGGTTTTTATATAGCCGAGGCGTTTCTCGTAGCGCCTTCGGAAGAAAAATTTTGCGGCTGGAAAATTTTTCTGACGGGCCGAGCACGGCAATTTTTGCCAGGCCGCCGCCCTAAAATTGCCGCGCGTCCGCCAAAAAACGGGGCGGATCCGCCAAGCTTTGTGGCGGACAGGGAAGCGGAGAGAAATGCCTTGGCTATAGAGAGGTTTCATAACGACCAAAAATGACTAAAACATTGTCTCCATTTGATTGGATTTCGGAAGAGTTAGAAGATCTTAAGGGAAAAAACCTCTACCGCGAACTACGGGTGTTTCAAAATTGGAAGCCCGTGCGCGGCACATGGAACGGGCGGGAAATCGTGTTGTTTTCAGGCAATGATTATTTGGGTTTGAGCCAGCATCCAAAAGTGATTGAAGCCGCGAAAGCGGCGCTTGACACGCATGGCGTCGGCGCGAAAAGCGCCCGCTTGATTTCCGGAACAAGCGATTGGCATTCGCGGCTTGAAGAGACAATCGCGGAGTTTGAAGGAAAAGAACGCGCGCTTGTGTTTTCAAGCGGATACCTGGCGAATCTCGGGGCCATTTCCGCGCTCGCCGGCAGGCATGATCTTGTGATCATGGACAAATTAAATCACGCTTCCCTCGTCGATGCGGCGCGCCTCGCTGAGGCGACCGTCCGGGTTTATCCGCATCGGAATCTGGATTATCTTGAGAGAATTTTAAAAAGCGCCCGCGCCGGAAAAATGTGGATTGTCACCGATTCGGTGTTCAGCATGGACGGAGACCTCGCGCCGCTCCCAGAGCTTGTAGCGATCAAGAATCGATACGGCGCCATGCTTGTGGTTGACGAAGCGCACGGCACCGGCGTGTTCGGCGCCTCAGGCCGCGGCGTAAGCGAACATTTCGGTGTAGAGGACGAAATAGACGTTCACATCGGTACGCTTTCGAAAGCGGTTGGAGCGCTCGGCGGTTTTGTGGCCGGCAGGGAAGAGTTGATTGAATATTTAATTAACCGCGCGCGGCCTTTTATTTTTGCCACGGCTTTGCCCCCTTCCGTTTGCGCCGCCGCCGTTTGCGCTTTTCAATTGATGAAAGAGTGCCCCGAACTCAGGCGCCGGCTTTGGAGCCATACAGAACGATTGAGAAATGGCCTTAAGAAAACCAGCACTTCGTCTGCGACAACTGCCGGCTCGGAGAAGAT
>CAYJWM010000086.1:0-6499 GCA_964373885.1 uncultured bacterium
AGCACCCTTGTGGTGTCGCCTCAGAATGACAGCTGTATGAAGTGGTAGGCACCCGCCGGCCAGAAAATTCTTGATTTCAGGCCACTCACGGTTTATCTTAAAGGGCTTTGCCTCAGGAAAAAAGTATGATTGAGGATATTCAGGTGGAGAATCAGACAACCAAACACAGGGAATTAATTCGCTGGGTCGAGGAAATGGCACTGCTCACCAAGCCGGAGAAAGTGGTTTGGTGTGACGGTTCTGAGGAGGAGAAGAAACGTCTTGAGCGTGAGGCCCTTTCAACGGGCGAATTAATCGAGCTGAATCGCGAGAAACTCCCCGGCTGTTTCCTTCACCGCACCGCGTTAAATGACGTGGCCCGCACGGAACATCTCACCTTTATTTGCACCTCCAAGAAAGAAGACGCCGGCCCAAACAACAATTGGATGTTTCCCAAAGAAGGGTATGAAAAGGCCTCTGCTATTTTTAACGGATCGATGAAAGGCCGCACGATGTATGTGATCCCGTTCTGCATGGGGCTGATCGGCTCGCCTTTCAGCAAAATCGGAATTGAATTGACCGACAGTGTGTACGTGGTGCTGAACATGCGCATCATGACGCGCATGGGCAAAGACGTGTTGAACGCCTTGGGCTCAGACGGCGTCTTTACCAAAGGCCTTCACGGCAAGGCCGATTTGGACGTGAACAAACGTCTCATTTTACATTTTCCCGAGGACAATACGATTTGGAGCGTCGGTTCCGGTTACGGCGGCAATGTGCTGCTCGGCAAAAAGTGCCTCGCGTTAAGAATCGCCAGCTGGCTCGGTAAAAAAGAGGGCTGGCTTGCGGAACATATGCTCATTTTGGGAATTGAAAAGCCCGGCCGGCCGATTCAATATGTGACCGCTGCGTTTCCGAGCGCTTGCGGGAAAACGAATCTGGCCATGATCGTTCCTCCCGAAGGATTGAAACACAAAGGATATAAAATTTGGACAGTAGGGGATGATATTGCCTGGCTTCGAATCGGTTCCGATGGATGGCTTCGGGCGGTCAATCCTGAATCCGGGTTTTTCGGCGTTCTTCCGGGGACCAACTCGAAAACCAACGCGGTGGCCATGCAGACCATGCGGCGAAATACGATTTATACCAATGTAGTGCTCACGCCGGAAAGAGTAGTTTGGTGGGAAGGCGGAGACGGCGCTCCTCCCGCCGAAGGGGTTGATTGGCGGGGCCAGCCGTGGAAACCCGGAATGAAAGACAAGGACGGCAAGCCGCTTCTCGGCGCTCATCCCAATAGCCGTTTTACCGCACCGATCAATCAATGCTCGACTTATTCCGCGCACACGAACGACCCGGAAGGCGTCCCCATTTCGGCCATTATTTTCGGCGGGCGCAGGGCCCGCCAGGCGCCGCTGGTGTATCAAAGTTTTGACTGGAACCACGGCGTTTATGTGGGCGCGCAGATGGCTTCCGAGCGTACCGCCGCCCAGTATGGGGCGCAGGGTGAAGTCAGGCGCGATCCGATGGCCATGCTTCCTTTCTGCGGCTATAACATGGCCGACTATTTTCAGCATTGGCTTCATATGGGCCGTAAAATCAAGCTCCCACCGAAAATATTTCACGTGAACTGGTTCCGCACAAATGCCCAGGGACAATATCTTTGGCCGGGTTTCGGAGAAAATCTTCGCGTGCTGGAATGGGTTTTGGACCGCGCACGCGGTGAGGGGGAGGCAGTTGAAACCCCCATTGGTTTTCTCCCGAAACCGAACGCCATTGATCTGTCGGGACTCGATCTTACCCGGGAAGCAATGGAAGAACTTTTATCGCTGGACCAGGAAGCGTGGCTAGCCGACTTGAAATTGCAGGAAGACTTTTTTGCGTCATTTGGCGGTCGTTTTCCGTCCGAAATCACAAATCAGCTTCAGGCGCTGCGCAGGCGCCTTTCTTCCCACGCCGTTCGCTAAGTATTCACGCCTCCGCGGGGTGCATACCACTTGATACAGTTGCTCTTCGTGTCATCCTCAAGCGATAGCGAAGGATCTATGACTCATAGATTCTTCGGCTTCGCCTCAGAATGACAGCTGTATGAAGTGGGATGCACCCCCTCCGCGCTTCAGGTTGACTTCCTTAAAATCCCCGCTACAATACGAGGGTCCCAATAGATTCCCATGCCCGCAAAATTACTCATAGTGGATGATGAGGAAGGCATTCTCGACGAAGTCAGGGAGTTTTTCGTGGAAGAAGGGTTTCAAGTCTTCACGGCTGACAGCGGCGAAGAGGGGATACAGCTGCTGAAGAAAGAAAAGCCCGATGTGATGGTCTTGGACATGAAACTGCCGGACATGTCGGGACTTTTGGTTTTGAAAGTGTCAAAAGAGTCCAGCCCGCTGACCAAAGTGATCGTTAATACCGGGTATGTTGATCAAAATTTGATTGATCAAGCCGAAGAGATGGGGCGGGATGTGTTTCTTCAAAAACCATTTGATTTGGAATGTCTGAGGCAGGAAATCAACCGTCTTTTGGGGGCCTAGCGCTTTTTCGGCTCAGAGGAAATAATGCCGCGCCGATCTATTCTGGCCGCAACAGAAAATAAAAAGGCAGTCGAGTTTTTAACCGCTTATTTCGCGGACACTCAGTCCATTCCTGCCGTGATCCGCTCCCGCGCCGATTGCGCCGACTTTTTGTCGAAAAACGAGCTGAATTTTATTTTTCTGGATACTGACTGGATCGAAGAGCGCAATTTGAGTCAGTTCAAGGAGTTCAAGTCTAAATATCCTCAATCAAAATGGTTTGCCTTGGGCCGTTCCCGGACTTCCGTGTTTCCATGGGACGCTGAGATTGAACTGCCGATCGACGAAAAGCAATTTCAAAAAGTTATCTTCTCGCATGTCTCGCTTCCAAGCCGAATCAAGCTGATGGTGGTGGATGACGAGCCGGACATCAGCGAAATGATACGCGATTATTTTGAGGTGCGCAAAGACCCCGAATTTGAAGTCCGGACGGCCCAAAACGGCCTTGAGGGTTTTAAACTGATCAAAGAGGATGAGCCGCATTGTCTTATTTTGGACATTAAAATGCCGGTGAGAACCGGTGTGGAACTTTACCGCGATTTGATGCAGAGCGGCCGCAGGATCCCGACCATCATTTTTATCGATTCAACCGCCGCCGAGGACACTTTGGAGATTCGTAAGTTCGGCAGCCCCGCGTTTGTGGAAAAAGGGGGAACCCACAGTTCCATGCCGGAAATGCTTAACTTGGTGAGAAAATTGGTCGCGTTTTTTTGATCCTGCTTCGGCCGCTGGGCCGCGGCCTCGCTGGCTAAATTCGCACGGGCGGTTTGACGCTTCGCGTAAATTGCGACAAAAAGGGGACAGGCATGATTTGGTTGTTTATGCCTGTCCCCTTTTAGGGATTAATTTTAATAGTCTTCGCTCAGTTTGCTGAAGAAATATCTCTTCGTCGCGTGGTCATACTCGCCTACATCCTCAATCGTGCCGTAATGCGCCACTTCATGGAGCCCGAGGACCTGCTTTTTCATCGGAACACCATGCCAGAAGGGAACCCAGAAGGTCGCGACATCCGTGGCTCCGCTGACGGTTCTTAAGGTTGCGACAATCGGGCCCATGATCAAACCTGAAACAAGGCCGATTCCAAGCGGGGCATTTTGTGACCAGCGAACCGGCGCGGTCAGTATATCACCCCATCCGAAAGCCGTATTGCTGACTCCGCGAAGCAGCATGCCCGGAGCTTTTTTGATATAATTGTCATCCACGGCCCAGCGAAGCGCCCAGTCTTTGCGGCCTTTGCCCGTGACCCAATCCACCCCAGCGGGTTCCTGTAATGCCGGCACGATATACCCGTCCCTCTCCACCTGAACCGGTCTCGGCTCAGCAGTTGAGGCGTCAGCATACGCGGCGATTGGAGTTAATATAATTGCCAAAGCTGCAATCAAGCTTAGCAACTTTTTCATTTCACCCCTCCTTGTTTGGTTTGTTTGAAAGAAACTTTTTTTCCTGTTACCAGAAGTATTACACACGAGTTGACGTATGTCAAACTGGTGCAGCGTTTTAACTACGGCATATCGACCATTTTCTTTAATGGCTTGCTGGGATAAGTTTGACTGATTTACTTGGATTTTGTAAACTATCGGCACAAGAACCCCTTACCTTAAAGGTTTTAATAAAGGTATGAGAAACTCAAATTATTTTCGCTTCAGGTAATGGAAACCTGCCCGGGAATCAGTTATGGCTGATACTACCAAGCCGGAACATGAAAGAACAAAGGAAGAAAGCCGCCATCTTCGGGGGACCATTAAGGAGGAGTTTGCTTCCGGCATCACTCACTTTTCCAGGGATAATGTAAGTCTTCTTAAATTTCACGGGACTTACCAGCAGGATGATCGGGATGTGCGCAACAGCCGTCGGAAACAAGGTCTTGAACCGCTCTATATGCTTATGGTGCGATCCAAGGTTCCGGGCGGACGTCTTACGGCAAAGCAATATTTGGTTCATGACGAATTGGCTGACCGGTACGGAAATCATACGCTGCGCATCACCACCCGCCAAGGATTTCAGTTCCACGGCGTTTTAAAAGAAAATTTAAAGGCGGTTATTTCCGGAATTAATCGGGAGCTGGGCACCACCCTGGGCGCCTGCGGCGATGTGGTTCGAAATACGCTCGGCTGCCCGGCCCCTTCTTCGGATCGAATCCAATTGCAGGTATATGAACACGCGAAGGCCATTTCGGACATGCTTCTCCCCAAAACCCGCGCTTATCATGAGATTTGGCTGAATGGCGAACAGGTGAAGCAGGAGGAGCATGAAGAGGAACCGATTTATGGGGAAGGTTATCTGCCGAGAAAATTTAAGATCGCGATCGCGTTCCCCGAAGACAATTGCGTCGACGTCTATACCAATGACATCGGAATCGTCCCGGAAGTAAAAAACGGGAAGCTCGCCGGCTTTACTATTTTGGCGGGCGGCGGACTTGGGATGTCACATGGCTCCAAAGAAACATTTCCTCGCCTGGCCGATCCGCTTTGCTTTGTGGCGCCCGGGGAGCTTTTGGACATCACGAAGGCCATTGTTTTGGTTCAGCGCGATTTCGGCGACCGCAAAAGCCGCAAACACGCCCGCATGAAATATTTGATCCACGACCGCGGCCTTGAATGGTTTGGGGGCGAAGTCGAAAAAAGATTCGGCCAAAAACTAAATCCTCCTCACCAAATTCATTGGAAAGGATTTGAAAATCACTTGGGATGGCATGCGCAGGGAAACGGGCTGTGGTATTTCGGGATTTCCGTTGAGAACGGGCGGATCAAAGACGAAGGCCCGCTTAAGATGAAATCCGGTTTAAAGGCCATTGTCAAACGGTTTATGACGCCCGTCTGTCTGACGACCACTCAAGACATTTTGATTTCAGACTTAAAGGAGGGCGAAAAGGCAGAGTTTGAGCAACTTCTTTCTGCTCACGGAATCCCTCATCCAAATGCGCTTTCTTCGATTGAAAAGCATGCGATGGCCTGCCCGGCGCTTCCGACTTGCGGTCTTGCGATCACGGAGTCCGAAAGGACATTACCGTCCATGATTGACGAGCTTGAGGCGGCTTTGAAGTCTCTCGGTCTTCAGGATGAGAAAATCACGCTTCGCATGACGGGATGCCCCAACGGCTGTGCGCGTCCCTATTCTTCTGAAATCGGATTGGTCGGCCGCGCCGTTGGGACGTACAATATTTATTTGGGCGGCAATCTGGATGGGACGCGTTTGAATGAGGTTTACTTGGAGCAAGTTCCCGAGAAAGAAATGGTTAAAAAACTGACCGCCGTCTTCCAGTTTTTTCAAAAATACCGCGAGCCGGGAGAGCCGTTTGGGAATTTCTGCCATCGATTCGGTGTGGCAAAGCTGCGCGAGCTTTGCGGCTGATCGTCATTCTGAACCCTTCGTTTGTCATGCTGAGTGAAACGAAGCATCTCAGGGTAAGCTCCGCGAAGAATCTCGAGCCAGAGATCCTTCGCCGCTTCGCGGCTCAGGATGACACGTCTGTTAAGTTAACTTAACAGACGTGTCACTTCTTTTTGAATTTCTTCCAAATTGGTCGGTTTGGAGATAACGGTATAGTCTTTGCCGTCAATTCCGGCCAATTGAGGCCTGGTTCCCGAGGCGAGAGCGGTCAGAAAGATCACAGGCGTTTTACGGTGCCGGACCGTTTTTCGCATGGTCTCATAAATGGTGGTACCGTCCACGTCCGGCAGGTAAATATCGAGGATCACAAGATCAAAATCCTTATGCTCCAGAAATTCAATACCGCCCCGGCCCGTATTAGCCGAAGCCACTTCATAACCCTCTTCTCGGAGCCCTTCGGACACCAGCTCGCAGATTTCGATTTCGTCGTCTACCATCAGAATTTTTTTAGCCATATCCGTTTCTCTAAAACGGCGTATACTACCACATCATTTCCGAATGGGGTAATGACTTTTCTGTTCAGTTAGGGCGGAAAAGGCCGTATAATGAATACATTATTA
>CAYJWM010000087.1:0-6150 GCA_964373885.1 uncultured bacterium
CGGAGAAGATATCCAAATCTTCCCGAGCAGTAGTTGGCGCATCGGCGACAACTGCCCAACGGGTGGGACTGCCGCCCTCGCAGAGGGTCGCTCAGAATGGGCAATTTTCTTTCATAGCACCTTCACTTTTTTCATCGCTTCCTTCATGCGGGCGAGGCCTTCTTCGATTTGCTTGATGTCGAGGGCATAGCTTAGGCGGATCCGGTCCGGCGCGCCGAACCATTCGCCCAAATACGTGATCACTTTGAATTCATTATAAAGAACGCTCACAAATTCGCGCGCGTTTTTGCCTTTGGGGAATACATAAAAAGCGCCTTCGGGTTTCCACAGGTCAAAACCAAGCTCTGTCAGACCTTTGTAAATAAAATCCCGGCGCTCGCGCCAGACCTTCTGCTGTTTTGCGATAAAATCTTTCGGCGCTTTCATGGCGCTTATGGCCATGTCTTGGCCCACAAGATTAGTGTTCATTGAGGTATGCGTTTTCATTTCGCATACGTCTTCTACGACTTTCTTGTCCGAGCTCCATAAATATCCGACGCGCACGCCGCACATGCAATAAGTCTTTGAGAAAGAATTGACCGTGATCACATGACCGCCCTCAATGTGATAATTTTCGCGCTCGTAAATCAGGTCTTTATAGACTTCGTCTGAAATGACATAAACGCCAAGTTCCTGTGTAATTTTTTCGATTTCTTTCAGCGTCTCAATGGCTTCCACACGGCCGGTGGGATTCGACGGTGAATTAATTAACACCGCACGACAGCCCTTGATTTTTTTCTTAAAATCCTCAATGTCGATGCGCCCTTCGACCAGGTCCGTGTAGACCGGCACCATATTGGCGAATTCTACGATCGGAGGATAGGAATAATAATAGGGCCGCGGCAAGAGCACTTTTTGGCCCTTGCCCAAGCTTCTGAAAATAAGGTCAAGCGCCTCTGAGGCGCCGTTTGTGATCACAAAATTATCCGCCGTAGAACCCGGATATTCACGGGCAAGCGCTTCCCTGAGCTTCACTTCACCCTGAATGAGCCCGTAGCGCAGGTCTCTTTTGAGGTCTATGCCTTCAAACGCTTCCTTGGGCGGAGGGAGATCAGGCTGTCCGGAACCGAAACTGATCACACCATTGCCCTGTTTGCCAATGAAGTCTCCGGGGCTCTTTAATTTAAGAATTTCCGCCATATCGTATCGTTTCCATAGCATGAAATAATATCGGACTTTCTAAAGGATTGCAACGATCCATATGCGGGCATAAAAACGCCGAGGACTCTGCTGCGATACCCGCCGTATCTTTTTTTCTGATTGTGCCGATAACATACCATTAGTTTCCCTTCATAGGAAGGAGTGACCATGACAGAAAACAACAGAAAAACAGAAAAATCGAGCCGCCTTGTTATCGTTGATTCTCTCATCGTGATGGTTGCAATTGCGGCGGGAATTCTTTGGGTGAGTTCACCGACACAACGTTTGTTGGGAGAGAGCGCTTACAGCATTCGGAGTGCTTTTCACGGCCTGTTTGCGGGAATTTTTATGGTAACCGCCACCATCGGCCTTTACCAGGTACTCCGGCTGTGGTCAGGCATTTCTTTGAACATTCGAGAACTGGAATTAGGCAGTATTGTGAATGCCCTTGCCTGTTTCCTGACCATTGCCCTGGGAAACTGGCTCTATATTCCTTACCGGGCACCGAGCGGACCGCGATCGCATTTTCTGGCGAGCATCCCCGAAATCCATGAGATTTTTTTCGAGTTCAAGGAATTCACGGCGCTTTTTACGTTTCCCCTTGCCATTGCCGCATCTTATTTGATTTGTCTTTATGGCGAACGGCTGAATACGAACAAGCCGTTACGGGAAACAACCGCTCTCCTTCTGCTTCTCAACTTCTTTTATTTTATGGTTGCCTTTGGTTTGGGCGCCGCGATCACAAAACTCAAATCTATTTGAGGAGGGCTGCTATGGGATCCAAAGTCGATCGAGAAAAACTGGGGGCGGCACAGGCGGCAATTCTGTCGGCCATGCTTGGGACCTTAAGCATCGGCCTCGTCAATCTCGGAACCGAAGTTTCGAATTCCTTCAAAGAATGGGTGCACCATGCCGGTAAAATTTGGATGCCCGGAGCCGAGGGGATCGGACCCTATTCAGGCAAGGAAACGCTTGCCTTGATTGTCTGGCTGGGAAGCTGGTTTTTGCTTCACAGACTGCTCAGAAAAAGGGAGTGGAAACAAGCGCTTGTGATCATCGTTTTTCTTACGGGAGTTGGTTTGGCAACCACTCTTGTGTGGCCGCCTGTTTTTCATATTCTTGGAGGAAAATCATGATTACGAATTGCTTTCGCTGCTTTTTCTTGGTGCTTTTTGTTCTGGTCTTTCCGGCTTTTCCCAAATGCCTGCTGGCACAGCCCGTGGACCTTCAATCCGTTTATCAATTGGTTCAGGAACTTCAAGCGCAGATGGCCGTTTCTCAGCAAAAAGTTGAGGAACAAGCCAAGAAAATTGACCTTCAAGGCAAGGAAATTGCTGATCTCAAAAATAGGTTACAAATCGAGGGAAAACAAGCGCCTGTTACCGCTATTCCTCCTCAAGATCAAGAGCGCTTCCGGCAGCAGGTCCAGCAAGTCTTTGAAGAATTGCGGCTTTCCGAAAAAGAACAAACCCCTGAGGGAAAACGGCTCACAACGATTTATGACGACGGTTTTTATCTCAAAGGCAGGGACGATACGATCCGGATTGGGGGTTGGTATCAAGCGGACGCTATTTTTTATGATCGCGAGAACGAAGGCAACAACCGGTTTCGGAATCGAGCCGTGCGCCTGGACATCCGCGGTGTGCTCGAAAATGATTTTGAGTACCGGCTTTATTCGCAGTTTGCAGGGGCTGCGGCGAACCTGCAGGAAGCCTGGCTCATGTACAAACATTTCCCTTCGGCGAGGATCAAATTCGGGCAGGTGCTGGTGCCTTTTAGTCTTGAGAGCCAGTATTCCGCACGCTGGATTGATTTTACAGAAAGAAGCATTGGCGTTTCTAATCTTCAGCCCGCCGAAGATTTAGGACTCATGATGTTTGGAAATCCCTTTGGGGGAGCCGTGGAATACGCGGGGGGGGTATTCAACGGCAGGGCGAGAACCTCAGACGATAACAACGACAACTTCGACGTAGGGGGACGTTTGGTGCTGGCACCATTTGCCAAATCAGGAAATGAGCTGTGGCGAGATTTCTATGTTGGTGGTTCATTTCTCGCCGGACATTCGGACGAGACTCTGGCAGGCACCGGCTTCAGCACAGCAGGTGGTACCCGATTTCTAACTTACTCGGCAAATACAAGGCATGCCGACAGCCGCACACGCTTCGGAGGAGAGCTTCAGTGGATTTACGGCCCCGGAGATATCAAGGCCGAATATGTCGGTGCCCGTTTTGATGAGGTTGAGCGCGTAGGTCGAAAGGCGGATGTAGATGTCGATTCCTGGTACGCTTCAGGGACATACATCCTAACGGGAGAAAGGAAAGTACGAAACAAAGCCCTTGTGCCGAAAAAGAATTTCTCGCCTGGAGACGGCGGCTGGGGCGCATGGGAAGCTGCGTTCCGTTTTGAGCAACTCTTTCTTAACGATTCTCCCTTCCAACTTGGACTTGCCACTGGTGTGGAACGCGTATCTGCCTACACGGCGGGATTGAACTGGTGGTTGAACAAGCACATTCGGATGATGTTCGACTACACGCTCAATGATTTTTCGGATCCGCTTTCGATCGGAAGCGAGTCGTTCAGCGCAGAACATTTGTTTGTCACTCGTGCGCAGTATGACTTTTAAGCAAATTATTGGCGCTCCTGTGATAGATCTCTGTGCCAAGACAACCAGAAAACCAGGCTAAAAGGCAGCTGGCTTTTGAGAAGAAGGGACAAAACCTAACCCCTTCCGTTCCCATTCCCAGGCGGTTTCAATCATTTCTTCAAGTCCGAATTTAGGGCTCCAATCCAGCATTTTCTTTGCTTTCTCGGCGCCGGCCACAAGGCGCGCGGGGTCTCCCGCTCTTCGAGGTCCGATTTTGTGAGGGATTTTCCGGCCCGTTATCTTTTCGCATGTGTGAATCACCTCTTTCACCGAAAAGCCGCAGCCGCTTCCCAAATTAAATACCTCGCTTCTTTTTTCATTCTCTAAAAAATGAAGCGCGAGAAGATGCGCACGGCACAAGTCCTCAACATGAATGTAATCGCGAATGCACGTCCCATCCGGAGTCGGATAATCATTTCCAAAAACAGTCATCGCGTCACCTCCTCCGGCCGCCGCCTTTAACACATTTGGAATCAAATGGGTCTCCGGGCTGTGCCGCTCGCCGATTTCACCTGAAGCATGGGCCCCCGCAGCGTTGAAATAGCGCAGAGATGCGTAATGAAAGAGTTCTTTTGACGAGGTTGTTTGAAGCATGTTTTCAACCGCTAATTTTGTCTCCCCGTAAGGATTGGCGGGTTTGGTGGGGCTTTGTTCCGTTAAAAATTCGTCCTTTGATTCGCCGTAAACGGAGGCAGAGGACGAAAAAATAAATTTGTCGATTTTCGCATCCAAAATCTCCCGGAGAAGGTTGCGGCACCCTTTCACATTGTTTTCTTCGTATTGGAGCGGCTTCCGGACGGATTCGGACACGATGCTAAGCGCCGCAAAATGCATGACGGCATCAATCTGGTTTTCTTTAAAAACCTTCTCGATCGTTGGGCGCTCCCGCAAATCGCCCTGCGCAAACGGCACGTCCGGCGGAACAAAATCGCGATGGCCCGTGCTTAAATTGTCGAATACGATCGGCTGAAACCCCTGTTCGAGCAGCATCCGTACCATATGGGAACCGATGTAACCGGCGCCCCCCACGACCAGAACACGCCTCGCCATAAGGGGGTATCTTAGGATAGATTTAGGGTGAAGTCAAAAGCAGGTTTTTGCTTTAAGCGCCCAGGATCCGCACTTTGTGGCTGTCGATGTCGATGCCCTTCATGCTTTGTTCGAGGTCCTGAGGTTTTTCGCTGGCGGCAAGCGCTTCATCGGTGGAAATATTTCCTGTTTTCCACAATGCAAAAAGCGCCTGGTCCATGGTCTGCATGCCCTCCTGATTGGCATTGCGGAGGGCCTGCGGAATTTTTTCGAATTCCTTTTCACGCACGAGGTTATGAATCACGGCGTTTCCCGTCAAAATTTCAAAGGCGGGAATAAGGGTCTTCTTGTCTTTTTTCACGAGCAGCCGTTCCACCGCAAAACAAGTGATGTGGTAACTGAGATGACTGATCACCATGTCCCGTTTCTCGGGAGGAAAAAAGCTGAGCAGGCGGTCGAAAATCTGCGTGACCGATTTGGCGTGAATGGTGGAAATGACGAGCCGGCCGACCTCGGAAGCCGTGAGCGCAAAATTAAACGAATCCACATCCCGCATCTCGCCGATCACCACCACATCCGGAGACTGGCGGACGACGTATTTTAAGGCCGATCCGAAATCCTCGGCGTCCTGGCCGATTTCCCGCTGATTGATGATGCATCGTTTATCGTCATGAAGATATTCCACCGGATCTTCAATGGTAATGATATGCCGCTCGAGTTTCTGATTCATCAGGTCGAGCATGGCATGGATCGTGGTGGTCTTCCCCGAAGCAACGGTCCCGCCGATCAAAATGATGCCGGAGCGCTCCATCACGATTTTTTTGAAAATGGGCGGAATGTTTAACTCCTCAAAAGACGGGATGTTTTTCCAAAGCCGGCGGATCACGAAGGAATAATGGCCCTGTTGGAGGAAAATATTTCCGCGAAAACGCTGAGGAGTTTCCGGAAGCGAGAACGCGAAATCGACGCTTTTATTTTTTATGAGCAGACTTTGCTGGGCAGGATTTAAAAGGGAGCGCATCATTTGCTGGGCTTGGCTTTCCTCAACCATATCGATCGGCAGAGGATAAACCGCACCTCCGACACGGACCCTCGGAACGGACCCGGGCTTCAGAAATAAATCCTGCCCGTCCATCTCCAAAAGTCGTTTGAGACAGGTCTGCAAATAAGTATCTATTTCCATCACGTAAATTCCCTGTTTAACCTTCAGTTAAAGTATGCCCGCTAAACTTGCAAAATTCAACTCGGTGACCGAAATTGTCATTCCCGAATGTGACCATGTTATCAGCTGTCATCCC
>CAYJWM010000088.1:0-1803 GCA_964373885.1 uncultured bacterium
CAAAAAGCATAAGGAGAGTAAAAATTTCATGAAGGTGAACATCGGAATTTCGGATAAAGACCGCAGGAGCGCAGCCGGTATTTTAAATCAGGTGCTGGCCGATGAGTATGTGCTTTACACCAAGACACGCAATTATCACTGGAATGTCACAGGACCTGATTGCAGCGAGCTTCACAAGTTCTTTGAGTCGCAGTATGAGGAACTGAATGACATTGTCGATGAAGTGGCCGAACGCGCTCGTTCCGTGGGCGGCGTGTCCTTTGGAAGTCTTAAAGAATTCTTGGCGCATACGAGACTCAAGGAAACACAAGGCGCCGAGTGGGGCGCCAAGAAAATGATTGCCAATCTTTTGGCCGATCATGAAGCCGTTATCCGTAGTTTAAGAGAAGGCCTTGCGGTGTGCGCCGAGCGATACGGCGACATGGGGACAAGCGATTTTTTGACCGGGCTTATGGAGCAGCACGAAAAAATGGCCTGGATGCTCCGCGCTTATCTCGGGAAATAAAACCGCCCGGTTTATTTTTTCCCGTGGAATTGTTCGCGCTCGGTGGAGCCGTGCATGCCAAGGACAGAGGAGTTCCCGCCGCTTGCGATTTCCGTGACCGCGTCGAAATAGCCGGTGCCCACAAATTCCTGATGCTTGACCGCTTCGTAGCCGAGTTTTTCGGCGGCAAACTCGTCTTCCTGCAGTTTTGAATAAGCGGCCATGCCGTTCGTTCGGTAAGCACTCGCCAGCATATACATGCTGTAGTTGAGCACATGGAATCCGGAAAGCGTGACGAATTGAAATTTGTATCCCATTTTTGCGATTTCCTGCTGAAATTTCGCGATCGTCCCTTCGTCCAGATTTGCTTTCCAATTAAACGAAGGCGAACAGTTATAAGCCAGCATTTTTCCGGGAAACTGTCGGTGAATCGCGTCTGAGAATTTTTTCGCCTGTTCCAGATTCGGCCGTGAAGTTTCAAACCAAAGCAAATCCGCATAGGGCGCGTAGGCAAGCGCGCGCGCGATGGCCTGATCAAGCCCCGCTTTCACCTGATAAAATCCTTCATGCGTTCTTTGGCCGTGAATGAACGGCTTGTCGTATGGGTCGATATCGCTCGTGAGAAGGGAAGCACTGTCGGCATCCGTGCGGGCGATGAGGATGGTGTCTGTATTGGAAACATCCGCCGCCAGCCGCGCCGCCACCAGTTTCGTGATAAATTCCCGCGTCGGCACAAGCACTTTGCCCCCGAGATGTCCGCATTTTTTGACTGACGCCAATTGGTCCTCAAAATGAACGCCCGCCGCCCCTTCTTCAACCAGCATTCTCATAATTTCAAACGCCTGTAGTGGACCGCCAAAACCGGCCTCCGCATCAGCTATGAGCGGCGCAAGCCAATAAACGCTGTGATCGTTTTTCAAATGATGAATTTGGTCTGCGCGCAGGAGTGAATGATTGATGCGCTTGATCAAATAGGGAACGCTGTCCGATGGATAAAGACTTTGGTCCGGATACATCCGGAGCGAATTATTCATGTCCGCGGCCACTTGCCAACCGCTCACGTAAATGGCTTTAAGTCCCGCTTTCACCTGTTGAATGGCTTGGTTTCCGGTCACAGCGCTTAAAGCAGGAACATAGGGGTCTTCGTTGAGCAGTTTCCACAAACGGTTTGCTCCGTTTTTGGCGATGGAATACTCGCGGTGAATGGTGCCCCGCAGCCGGTCCACATCTTGGGCTGAGTAGGGGCGTTTGATCCCTTCCCAGCGGGGGGAAGTTTCCCATTCTTTTGTCCGTTGCGGGGCCGAATCATTTTTTTCCAT
>CAYJWM010000088.1:1903-6068 GCA_964373885.1 uncultured bacterium
AGCGTGAGAAACTCGGGGCAGTTTTTCCGGGTGCTCATGTCTTCAAATAGCTGGGAGGCACGCTTGAATTCCCCGCTGGTATATGACTCGGCGCCGATGGTTTTGCGTATGAGCGCAAGTTCTTCGGCAATGGTTTTTTTGACCGCCTCGGGCGTGACGTGAACGCCGTTTGTCATTTTTGCCCCGTGCCGTATCCACTGCCAAACTTGTGTTCTTGATATTTCGGCTGTGGCGGCGTCTTCCATTAAGTGATACAGGGGAACGCAGCCGGTCCCTCTCAGCCACGCTTCCATGTATAGGATGCCGACATTTACGTTGGTTCGAAGGCCGCCTTCCGTGATTTCTCCTTTCGGAATACTCAGAAGGTCTTTGGCGGTTGTCTGAACGTCCTCGCGTTTGATGTGAAGTTGATTTGGGCCGCTCATGTGGCGGTTAAAAATTTCCATGGCGATCGGAATAAGGTCCGGATGGGCCACCCAAGTGCCGTCATGGCCCGCTTTTACTTCGCGCAGTTTGTCCTGCCGTACTTTTTCAAGCGCCGCTTCATTGGCTTTGGGGTCGGATTTGATCGGAATTTGCGCGGCCATTCCGCCCATGGCGTGAATCCCGCGCCTGTGGCAGGTTTTGATCAAAAGTTCCACATAGGCCTTAAGAAATGCTTTGTTCATTGTGACCTGGGCCCGGTCGGGCAGTAAAAACTCCGGCTTTTGGCGCAGTTTTTTCATGAAGCTGAAAATATAATCCCATCTGCCGCAATTTAAACCCGCCGAGTGATCTCTCAATTCGTAGAGAATTTCGTCCATTTCAAAAGCGGCCGGCAGGGTTTCGATTAAAACAGTGGCGCGTATCGTGCCTTTCTGAATGCCAAGAGTATCTTGCGCGAAACAGAACACATCGTTCCACAACCGCGCTTCAAGATGGCTTTCCATTTTGGGGAGATAAAAATAAGGGCCGGTCCCTTGCTTGATCAAAGCGCGGGCATTGTGGAAAAAAGAAAGTCCGAAATCGAACAGGGAAGCGGATATGGGCTTACCGTCCACCAGCATGTGTTTTTCCGGAAGATGCCAGCCACGCGGTCTCACCACAAGCGTCGCGGTTTTTGGCTTCAATTGATACTGTTTTCCTTCGGGGCTTACAAAGGTAAGCGTGCGATTGACGGCATCCCGCAAATTGATCTGGCCCTGTATGTTGTTGGCCCAAGTGGGGGAGTTGGCGTCTTCGAAATCGGCCATAAATACGTTGGCGCCCGAATTCAGCGCATTGATCATCATTTTCCGTTCCACAGGGCCCGTGATCTCGACCTTGCGTTCCGCCAGATCCGCCGGAATCGGCGCCACCTTCCAATCGGACTCGCGTATGGATTTGGTTCCCGGGAGAAAATCAAAAAGCTTGCCGTCGTCGATTTCTTTTTGACGGGTTTCACGTGCTTTCAACAAAGCGGACCGCGTTGGCTCAAATTTTCTTGCGAGTTTGGCCACAAACTCAACTGCTTGCGGCGTAAGGATTTCGGCAAACTCAGGCGTGACGGGGCCCGTAATTTCCACACCCCGGACGCCGGGAAGCGGAACAGATGGACGATTTGATTGCGCGGCCATGTCATAAGTATCGGCCGGTCAAAATTGAACCTTCATTTTTGTTGATTGATGGGCCGCGAGAGATTAACATTGAAAAACCTTATCTTATGCATCCACATACGGCGGAACCAACCAGAGGAGCTACGCGCTGTCCGGTTCTTTTCCGCGACCAGTGGCTGATTCTGATCGATAAGCCCGCCGGCGTTTTATCTCATCCCAATGAGAAAGGAAAACAAACCCGCGCCGCTTTCGAGGGTGCGTATGATTTTCACGACCGGCGCTTTAACACTCCCGAAGGTCCGGTGTGGCTGATTCACCGGTTGGATCAGGATGCTTCAGGTGTTTTGCTGGCGGCGCGAGAGAATTCGATCGTCAAGCGCTCGCGTTCGCTTTTTGAGGAACACCAAATTCAGAAGCAGTATCTTGCCCTTGTCTCCGGCCGCCCGCCGTGGCAGGGCAAGTGGCGCGATCATTTGGCCGAACGCCGCGAAAAGGCGCGCGTGCGCTCCTTTGTCGTCCGCTCACGTCCTCCGAACGCGGAACTTCGCTATTCCGTTAAAAGAATTTTCCCGCGCGTGGATTTGTCGCTTCTATCCGTTCAATTGATCACGGGCAAAACCCATCAGATGCGGGTTCAGGCCGCATTTCGCGGGTTCCCGATCGCGGGCGATGAAGTGTACGGAGATTTTCCGTTCAATCGCAAGCTCCGGAAGACAATCGGGCTTCGCCGATTATTTCTTCATGCCGAATCTTTAAATTTTCCGCATCCGAAGACCGGCCGCTTTCTCAAAGTCAAAGCACCTTTGCCGGAAGAATTGGAACAATGCCTTCACCGTGCCTCTTAAAAGCACTTTGATTTTTCTTTGATTTTTCTGGATTTATAAGATACAAAGCGTTACATTAAGAGCAGTTTCCAATCCACTTTTTCTGAACCAGGAGAGCAGAATGAAAAAGACGATCGCCTTGCTCGTTGTGCTCGTGATGGTTTTTGGTGTGATGTCTCCGCAAGCTTTTGCCGTCAACACGGCAACCCACGGGAAGATGACCGGAAAAACCGTTTGTTCCGGACTCTTGTCCTTGCTGGTTTGGCCCGGCATCGGACAGTACTTAAATGATAATGAGGATAAGAAGATTGTGACGCATGCCATTCTCGGGCTCACCGGTATCTTCCGTCTATGGTCCGGATGGGACGCTTTGGTCGACCGCCAGGGCGGGCGCTGGGACGGTAAGATTTAATTCCGGCGAAATTCGCCTGCAAAACTCCTACATGACCGCCTCGACTTTGCGGTGCAGTAGGAGTTTTTATTTTGGGCATCTAAAATGACAGAGATTTTGGTTTGGATTGGTACCGCGATCGTTGCGTTTTTGGCATCCACGCTTTCTGGAATTGTAGGATTTGGCGGGGCGATGATTTTTCTGCCGGTGCTTGTGATGGTGTACGGCGTGCGGGCTTCAATTCCTCTTTTGACCGTTTCCGTTTTGCTTGGGAATGCGTCCCGGGTTTATTTCAACCGGCGAGAACTCGATTTAAAACTTGTTTTGCTTTTTTCTTTGGGGTCTCTTCCTTTTGCGGTTTTGGGGTCGTTTGTTTATGTGGCATTGCCCGTTCTTTGGATTAAAAAAGGAATTGGGCTTTTTCTTTTGATCACCGTACTTTTACGTCATGTGCATCGGAATTTCAAACTGACCAAAACCTGGATCTTTATTCCTCTCGGAGCGATTACCGGTTTTCTCTCGGCGTTGATGGGCGGAGTGGGCCCTGTTTCTTCGCCTTTTTTTCTGGCATACGGCCTCACCAAAGAAGCTTTTGTGGGAACGGAAGCGCTTTGCGCGGTGGGGATGCATTTGGTAAAATCCATTGCTTATAACCGGCTGAATGTTTTGAACGGAAAAGAGTTGGCGATCGGCCTCGGTTTCGGGCTTGTCATGTCCGGCGGCTCTTATGTGGCGCGCAAGGTGCTTGAGCGGCTCTCGCGCGAGAAATTCCTCATACTTGTGGAAACGCTGCTTATCATCATCGGTTTTTATATGTTGATTGGCCGTTAACAAAAGATGGTTTGGGAGGGAATACGATGCTATTTTTGATCAAAGTTCTTATTTCCGCCGCAGTGATTGCCTATGCGTCCTGGCTTGCGGGGCGCAATACCGCACTTGCCGGGTTTATCGTAGCGCTCCCGCTGGTTTCTATTTTGAGCATTGTTTTGTCCTATCTCGAATATCGCGACATGGAAAAAATCAATCAGTTTGCCGTCTCCATTTTGGCGGCGGTCCCTTTGTCGCTCGTCTTTTTTGTCCCATTCGTGCTGAATCGATGGCTTAGGATGAATTTTCCAATCACCTTTGTCCTAGCCATCGGCTGTCTTGTCCTTGCTTATTTTCTGCACGCAGCTGTTCTCAAAATTTGGCTTTCGAAATAATTGAACATGGAGAAAAAAACGAGTCGTTTCACGCTTGTCATCGGCACGAAAAACCTTTCTTCATGGTCGCTCAGTCCCGTTGCCGCTGCCTACTCAAAAACCATACCGGCTTTGCCTTCTATGGGTGCATACCACTTGATACAGTTGCTTTTCGTGTCATCCTGAGCCCTTCGT
>CAYJWM010000089.1:0-6037 GCA_964373885.1 uncultured bacterium
GCCAGAAGAGTCAATGATGCATTACCAACTGGCTGCCTGAACTGGAGCAATGCATAGTAACTTTCTTCTGCGATCCGCGGACTCCGGTATCGTTCTTCAAAAATATGTCCGGTCGTCTCGTGCTTCTTCTTGTAATATCGTGCATACCCCAACTGCACCCAGTGCATGAACCGCGGTAAACTTTCCGCCTTTTCACTCCTGATTAACAAATGAAAATGATTGCTCATCAGGCAATAGTGATAAAGCTTCACCCTCTCACGCTCCTGGCCTTTTTTAAGCATCTCCTTAAAACATTCATAATCCGGCCGCTCTTCAAAAAGCGTCCGCCGATTATTCCCCCGATTAAATACATGATAAATTCCCCCCGCAACAAACTCTCTGGGCTTCCGAGGCATAAAAATACCCTCCTTCATTATTTATTAATGTTGGAGGGTAAATCGTGTCTGCTTTCGGCTTTTACAGCTTGCTGCAATTTGTCCGCCTCTTCAAGCGGATTTTTCCGATCTTTCCAAGTGTCAACCAACTCTTCGCCGGAAGATCACCCAACCCATACGTGTTGTTAATTTGGCGTATTCTATGCCAAACCCTGTACTTTTGGAAGGGGTACTATTCGTGCGGCAACCCTGTACTTTTGGAAGGGGTACTATTCTATTCGGGTTTGGCGTCCCGGATTTCCAGGACAACATGCTGTATTCCTTCTGAAACTTTCACCGCCGGTGAATAAACCAACGTATACGGCTCTGAATCTGGAAATGCGATGCTCGGACCGCGCGATTTCCACTGGGCCTCAAAGGTGTGAATCCCGTCCGTCACCCACCATTGAAGCGCTCCGTTCTTGGTCTGGACAGGACGGCGCTTCGAGCGAATGCCGCGCGTGAGAAAAACCGGGCGCGGGTTGCCTGCGCCGAAGGGTTCCAAAAGAGAAAGTTCGGCAAAAAACCGGGGCGAAAGTTCATCAAAGGAAAGTTCGAGATCCACCTGAACGGATTTTAAAAATGTTTCGGCGGGAAGTGTGTGAGCATATTCATTTAATTTTTCTTTGAAGGGCTTTACGTTCTCCCGGCCGATCACCAAGCCCGCCGCCAGTTCGTGTCCGCCGAACTCCTCCAAAAACGCTTCGCCATATTTGAAGCCGTCAAACAAATGAAATCCTTTAATCGAACGGCCCGACCCTTTTCCCCGTTCGCCGTTTAAGGCAATCACCACGGCGGGCCGGTGAAAATATTCCACAAGCCGCTGGGCCACAATTCCGATCACGCCTTCATGCCATCCTTCGCCCGAAACCACAATCACGCGGTCGCGGCTGAAATTTACTTCGCGTTCCACAAGCTGAAGCGCCTTTTTTAAAAGCAGCCGATCTTCATCTCTGCGCGCCGAATTTTCCTTATCCAAAACCCGGGCCAGTTCCACCGCTTCGCGCTCTCCTGTTGAAACCAATAATTTAAGGGCTGTCTCAGGGGACCCCATCCTCCCGGAAGCATTGATTCGGGGCCCCAAAATAAACCCCAGGTCGCTGGCCACTAGATGTTTGCGCCTAAGACCCGCTACCTCACAGAGCACGCGGAACCCGATATGAGCGCGGGTGCTTAACGCCGCAAGGCCCGAAGACACGATCACTCGGTTTTCATCACGAAGAGGCGCCACATCGCAAACGGAAGAAAGCGCTGCCAGGTCCAAAAGCTCGAAGGCATCGCTTCCCAAAAGCGCCTGGGCCAGCTTAAACGCCAGGCCGCAAGCCGAGAGTTCCTTAAATGGGTAAGCACAGTCTTCCTGTAAAGGGTTGAGGATCGCGTACGCATTCGGCATGGCGCCGTCATGGATTCGGTGATGGTCGATAATAATGGTGTCCATGCCCGAAGCGCCCGCTTCTTTTACTTCCTCAAATGCCGTGATCCCGCAATCCACGGTCATGAAAAGCGAGGCATTTTTTTCGCGCGCGAGTTTAATCGCTCCGGTGCTGACACCATACCCGTCCGTTTTGCGGTTCGGAAGAAAGGCGAAAAAACGGGCGCCGAGCTTTTGGAACAGACGGCTCAAGAGCGCGGTCCCCGTAATGCCGTCCACGTCGTAATCGCCGTGAATCAAAATCATTTCCTTTTTCTGAACGGCCGACAAAATCCGGTCGACGGCCCGGCGCATTCCCTTCATCAAAAAAGGGTCGTAGAGATGATCCAAGGAGGGATAAAGAAATTTCTGGGCTTCGGGTTCAGATTTAAAACCGCGTACGGCGAGAATTTTTTGAAGCAGCGGAGAATACTGTGAAAACGATTGAGAAACTGGAGGATCGGCAATGTTCCAAACCGTAGACATGCTTACCTTTTACTGCAGCTTGTACTTGCTACTTAGAACCGACGGTGATGAGTGATGAGGCCACAAAAACGGTCGAATAAACGCCGGAAATAAAACCCACCAGCAGAACAAAAGCGAAATCATTCAAGGCCGGCCCGCCGAAAATCAGAAGCGAGATGATGCCGAAAAGCGCCGTCAACGACGTGATGATGGTGCGGCTGAACATCTGATTAATGCTTAAATTGATGTTGTATGTCAAACTTTCCTTGCGGTAAATTTTCATGTTCTCACGGATGCGGTCATAGATCACGATCGTGTCGTTGATCGAAAAACCGATGATCGTCAAAAGCGCGGCAATGATCGGAAGCGACAGCTCGCGGCCGGTCAGGAAAAAAACGCCTGCCGCCACCGCCGCATCATGAAGGAGCGCCACAATACCCCCGACCGCATATTTCAAGTTAAACCGCCAAGTCATATACACCAGTATGATCAAAAGAGCGAGGCCGAGGGCCTTCAGCGCTTTCTGAAAAAGCGCGCTGCCGGCCGCAGGGCCCAGGGTTTCGGAACGCCGGACCTCAAAATTTTCTTTGCCTAAAAGATCGGCGAGGGCCTTTTGAATAACAATGGTACTCTCCGTTTTGGTGCGGATCAAAATATTCCGCTCCTCCGGAGGGCCGTAATATTGAAGCATGGCATCCGGAAGCCCTGCCTTGGCAAGCACTTCCCTGATTTTGCCAAGGTTTATTTCTTGATTCAGATGAATTTCTTCCACCGTGCCGCCCGTGAAATCAATCCCCAGCTGTTTCGGACCTTTCACAATAATGGCGCCAAGACAGACCAAAACAGCGACGGCAGACAATAGATTTCCCCACAAGCGCCAACCCATCCAGTTCATTTTAAACTCGCCGAAGCCGCCGAGCATCCGGAGACTGATTTGACGCCGGTCGCGCGTCAAATAATCAAAAATAATGCGGGTGACAAAAAGGGCGGTGAACATGCTGGCCGCAAGACCGATCGTGAGCGTCACCGCAAAACCCCGCACGGGGCCCGAACCAAACCACAAAAGAATGAGGGCCGAAAGCACCGTGGTGACGTTCGAATCCAAAATGGCGCTGAAGGATTTGTGATAACCGGCCGCAATGATGGAGCGGATCGCTTTGCCCAGTTTTCGTTCTTCGCGCATGCGCTCATTGATCAGAACATTCGCATCGACGGCCATGCCCATCGTGAGAATCACGCCGGCAATACCGGGCAGAGTAAGCGAAGCGCCCGAGCGGGCGAGAATCCCCATCATAATCACCAAATTCAGCAGCACGGCAAAACTCGCGATCAAGCCCGGAAACAAATAATAAACCGCCATGAATAAAACCACCATGGCCGCGCCGCCGATTGAAGCGTAAACGCCTTTACGGATCGAGTCCTGTCCCAAACTTGGGCCCACCACGCGTTCTTCCACGATGCGGACAGGAGCCGGCAATGCGCCCGCATTCAGGACAAGCGCGAGGTCGCTGGCCTGCTCCACGGTGAAATTTCCGGAAATCTGTCCGCGGCCGTTCGGGATGCGGTCCCGGATAACGGGGGCCGAATGCACTTTGCCGTCGAGGACGATCGCAAGGCGCTTTCCGATATTTTGAAACGTGACGGAATCGAAAATTTTGGCGCCCTCGCCGTCCAATTGAACCTCGACAATCGATTGCCCATAGCTGTCGAACCCAACCGAAGCATTGGTGAGACGGTCTCCGGTCAAAACGGGCTCCACCTTCAAAATAATTTTTTCGCTCGGGCGCCCTTCCTCCTCCATTTCTTTGATTTCAAACCCAGCCGGCGGCGTGCCGGCAAGCGCGTCTTTAATCACCTGCTCATCGTCGCTCACCAATTTAAATTCCAAATGGGCGGTTTTGGCCACAATTTCGCGCGCCCGTTCCTGGTCCGTCAAACCAGGAAGCTGGACCACAATTTCACCTTTTCCCTGTTTCGTAATATAGGGCTCGCGCACGCCGAACTGGTCAATGCGGTTTTGAATGATTTCGACCGCGCGCTCCACAGCCCCTTCGCGATGCTTTTCCGGGATTTTATCGGTTTCCACGCGGAGGACGATATGCATGCCGCCTTTCAAATCAAGACCGAGATGGATTTTTTCCTGCGGCGGGTAAGCGAAGAAAATGGACAGGCCGATTACCAGGAACGCCAAAAAAACTTTCCAGCCAAAATATTTGTCCATAACCCCTCTTGTCATTCTGGGCACGTTCGCTCGAGCTCAGTGTGAACTCCGCGAAGAATCTATGCAGACATGCTTCGGCTACGCCTCAGCATGACAATCTTTTAAGATTTTCTAATCTCCTGGACGGCGCTTCTCAACACTTCCAATTTCGTGTCCTGGTCGCCGACTTTTAAAACCACATAGTCATCTTGAAGTGTATGAATCGTCCCGATAATGCCGCCCGAGGTTACCACCCGGTCGCCTTTTTTCAAATTTTTAATCATTTCGGCATGTTCTTTCTGGCGCTTCTGCTGGGGGCGGATGAGCAGAAAATAAAAAATGACGAACATGAAAATAAGCGGCAGAAAAGAAAGGATTGGGTTGGCTTGCTGTGACGGCATGAATACTCCCGTGTTTTAGTATGTATCGTTCTCTTTTGCGTTTAGTTTATCGTAAATTTTCATCGTATCCGGACAAAAACTCTTTTTTGAACCGGGTGAATTGATCCCTCCGTATCGCCTCACGGATTCGGCGGATGAGCGAAATAAAAAAATAAACATTGTGATACGTCACGAGCCGATGCCCGAGGATCTCTTCGCAATTAAATAAATGCCTGAGATAACTTCGCGAAAAATGGCAGCAGGTTTCGCACGCGCAATCGGGGTCCAAAGGCCCCGAATCTTTCGCATAGCGGCCGTTTTTAATCATGATTTTCCCCGCCCGCGTGAACGCGCAGCCGTTCCGGCCGTACCGGGTGGGGTTGACGCAGTCAAACATGTCAATGCCGGATTCGACGGCCCAAAAAAAATCAGCGGGCGCGCCCACCCCCATTAAATAGCGCGGTTTTTCGGCAGGCATAAGCGGAGCGACTTGGGAAACCACCTCCTTCATTTCGGGCTTCGGCTCCCCCACGCTTACTCCGCCCAAGGCATATCCGTCAAAACCTATTTCCACTGCCCTGGAAAGTGATTCCTGCCTCAAATCCAGATGGCGGCCGCCTTGAATAATGCCAAAGAGCAGTTGATCGGTTTTGCGATGCGCGCGTTTGGCACGCGCAGACCAATCGGCCGTGCGCCCGACCGCTTCCTCAATTTGAGACCGCTCGGCGTCGTGGGGCGGACATTCGTCAAACACCATCGTAATATCGGAACCGAGCCGTTCCTGGGCTTCCATCACAAGTTCAGGCGTTAAAAAAATCTCGCGGCCGTCAAAATGAGAATGAAACCGGACCCCTTCATCCGTAATTTCCCGCAAGCGCGCAAGTGAAAACACCTGATAACCGCCGGAATCGGTCAGGATCGGCTTCGACCAGGACATGAACCGGTGAAGCCCTCCCGTCTCGGCGATTATATCGATTCCGGGGCGAATGTAAAGGTGATAGGTATTCGAGAGAATGAGTTCGGCGCCGCAGGTTTCAAGGTCGGCCGGAGAAAGCGCCTTGACGGTCGCTTGAGTCCCCACGGGCATGAACACGGGCGTTTCAAAAACGCCGTGCGCCGTGTGTACTTTTCCCACACGTGCTTCGCTAGAAGCATCTTTTGCGACAAG
>CAYJWM010000090.1:0-6028 GCA_964373885.1 uncultured bacterium
AGGAGACAAAATTCGCGTTAGCGAGGGGAAAGTGTTCTTGCCATATTCAAATCCCTATCCCCGCCGCGTCTTTGGCTTCGGCCAGCGTCTTTTGAGCCACGGCTTTTGCCCTTTTGGAGCCTTCAATTAAAATCTCATCGACCAGCTTATCGCGCTTCGGTTCCAAAGCTTTTCTCCGCTCATAAATCGGTTTCAAAAAGGGGACCAGATGCGTTGACATCTCGCGTTTGCAATCGACGCAGCCGCGCTCGGCTGAGCGGCATTCGCGTGCCACGGTTTCATGCTGCGCTTTATTGAAAATGGAATGGAAAAAATAAACCGGGCAGACTTCGGGATGACCCTTGTCCTCGCGCCGCTTCCGGGCCGGGTCCGTCACCATCTGCATGACTTTTTTATCGACTTCTGCCGGAGAATCTGAAAGTTCGATCGTGTTCCCATAACTTTTGCTCATTTTCCTGCCGTCCGTTCCCGGAACCTTCGGTGTCTTCGTCAAAAGCGCTTCCGGTTCCACAAACACCGGCCGGTAAAGATGATTAAACCGCCGCGCAATTTCCCGGGCTAATTCCAAATGCGGAAGCTGATCTTCTCCCACCGGAACGGCATCCGCTTTGTAAAGCAGAATGTCCGCCGCCTGAAGCACGGGATAGCCCAAAAACCCGTACGTGCCCAAAGCCCGACCTTCCGCCTCTTTCAGCTGTTCCTTATACGTCGGGTTCCGCTCAAGCCAAGGAAGCGGCGTGATCATGGAAAGAAGCAACGTCAGTTCAGCATGTTCAGGAACAAGACTTTGCAGAAAAACAGTCGAACGGTTCGGGTCAAGCCCGGCCGCCAAATAATCTAAAATCACTTCTTTAACATTGTCTCTGATTTTAGTTTTTGACTCGTATTCTGTTGTCAAAGCATGCCAATCGGCAATCATAAAAAAAGCGTCTTTTCCCCCAAAATTCTTCCAATTTTCCAACGCTCCGAGGAGATTGCCAAGATGGAGTTTCCCTGTCGGACGCATCCCGCTAAGTATTCTTTTGGGCATAATGCTGGGTATCGTATCTGATAATAAAGGTAGTGTCAAATTACCTATTTTTACCCGCCGAATAAGGAGAAAAATCAAATCACACGCAGAAAAAGCCCTTTCAAATATTCCCCTTCCGGGTGATAAATATTGATCGGATGATCCATTGAATGTGACGTTTTTTGAATGATCTGCACTTCCCTTCCTGCGTCCTTGGCCGCCCCAAACACGATTTTTTGAAATAAATCCGGGCTGATAAAAGAAGAGCAGGAGGAAGTGAATAAAAGCCCTCCGGAAGCAAGACGTTTCATCGCCCACAAATTGATATCCTTATAACCCCGCGAGGCCTGAAGAATTTGGCTTTTATGCCGGCAAAAAGCCGGCGGGTCCAGAATAATCAGGCTGTATTCATCTGCCCCTTGCCTTAGAAAATCAAAAACATCCCCTGCGATAAATTGATATTGAGGGCCCGACAAATGATTCAATTCAAAATTCGCCTTCATTAGCTCAACCGCGCGTTTCCCAATTTCAACGGAAGTGACGGTTTGGGCCCCGGCCGCTGCCGCATACACGGAAAATCCGCCGGAATAAGCAAAGCAATTGAGGACTTTTTTCCCGTTCGCGTGGGCTCCGACTAATTTCCGGTTTTCGCGCTGATCTAAAAAGAAACCGGTTTTCTGCCCGCCTTTAATGTCCACCCAAAATCGATAGCCGTATTCTTCAATTTCGACTTTCTCAGGCAGTTCCCCTTGCGTTTCACCTTTCTCCTGCGCCGGTATCCCCTCTATTCGCCGCATCTGGGGATCGATACGCTCACAAACTCCCTTGGGTTGGAACACCTTTTGAATGGCTTCCAAAATCACGGAGTGAAGTGCCTGGATACCCTTGGTTAAAAATTGAACGGACAAATAATCGCCGTACCGGTCCACAATCAAACCGGGCAAAAAATCCCCTTCCGAATGAACCCATCGAATGGCATTGGTACGGGGAGGCATGAGATCCTCGCGCAGCTTTTTCGCCTGCGCGAGCTTGTGGACAAAAAAAGCCAAATCTACGGGCTCATCTTTAAAACTCAACATCCGAACGGTGATTTGAGACTCGGGATTAAAATAACCGATTCCGAGAAACTCCTCGCGTGCAGAGTGCACCTTCGCAAGATCGCCCGCTTTCAGCGTATCATCCAGGCGGTCGATGGCGCCCGAGAAAATCCAGGGGTGAAACGCGCGAACGGGTTTTTCCTTGCCCGTTTTTAAAAACACGCGGCCGTATTCCATGGCTAGGCACGGGCAAAGAGAAAGGAAATGAGGGAAAGCAAAAGCGTATAAAAAGCAAAATAATGAAAACGGCCCTTCATCATGAGTTTCATCAAAATCGCAATCGCCAAAAAACCGGACACAAATGCCGTCCCGAAACCCGCAAGGAGCGCCGGCCACTGGTTTCGGTCAAACATTTGGAGCCCCTCCGGAAGCACCAAAACCGTCGCCCCAAAAATCGCCGGGATGGCGATTAAAAAAGAAAAACGGGCCGCCTCATCGGCTTTCACGCCAAGCCACAGCGCCGCGGAAATCGTGGCGCCGGACCTGGAAATGCCGGGCAGAACCGAAATGCCCTGAACCACGCCGACCCAAAACGCTTTTGCAAACGAATTCATCGGCTGGGTTTTTCGGGAGGAGACGAATTGGGTGGAAAAAAGAATGAAACTGTTGACAAGCAGCGTACAGGCGACGGGCATGAGCGTCGTGAAAAAACCTTCCACCGGCTTTTTCAAAAGCAGCCCGATCAAAGCCGTGGGCATCGTGGCCGAAATAATCAAAGCGCCGTAGCGGAAATCTTTTCTAAGAATCAAAACCAAATCTTTCGCGAAATAAATCAAAACGGCGAGAAGCGTTCCCACATGCACCACTACGTCAAACACGAGCAAAACGGGGCCCTTAAGCCCCATCCCGTATTGCACGATCACCAAATGAGCCGAGCTTGAAATCGGCAGAAATTCGGTCAGCCCCTGAATGATTCCGAGAGCTGCCGCCTGAAGAACGGTCATTTCGATTTTCCCCGTTTCCGTTCGCTAAACACACGGACCGCCTTACGCATTCCTTCCGCGTCCCCCCTTTTCGTGACGAAAAGCGCCTCGGAGGCATTGATCACGACAAGATCATTGATTCCAAAAAGGAAAACGGGTTTGTCTTTTGTGTACGCAATATTGTTTCGCGCGCTTAAGGAAAAAACCTCACCGGTAACGGCGTTGTGTCCGTGGTCCTTGGGCCATAGACGTTCCAAAGCGCTCCAGGTCCCCACATCGCACCAATCGAAATCACAGTGTATGAGAAAGGCCCTTTTCAATTTCTCAAGCACCGCATAGTCAAAGGAAAGATTGGGAAGGGACTGAAAAATCCGCGAAGGGCCGATGCGGTTATTTCGGATCTGGAGATCTCGAACGCGACGCATCAAAACCGGGTGAAAGCGCTCCAAAGATTCAATGATGGTCCGAACGGGAGCCAGAAAAATCCCGGCATGCCAGTCATATTTTCCTGTCCGGAGAAAACTCCGCGCGCGGCCGGGAGCCGGCTTTTCCACAAACTGCTTCAGCTGATAAACGGAACCTGAAATCTTTTTTCCTGAGCGGAGATAACCGTAGGAGGTGGAGGGAAAAGTGGGACGAACTCCAAAAATGGAAAACGAGCGGCTTTTTTTGGAATACCGAAAGGCCTCTCGTACCGCTTTCTGGAATTTCCCCGTGGGATAAATCCAGTGATCCGCGGGAAGCACCAAAAGATATGCGTCCGGATCCATCCTCGCAATTTGCGAAGCGCAAAACGCCACCGCCGGAGCCGTGTTGCGTGGCACGGGCTCACCGATCATCTGATTCACCCGAACGCCGCGGGCAAACGCGCGAATGAGGTTTAGATGTTTTTGATTTCCGATCACCCAAACGCGATCTTTAGGAACAAGGGGGGACAGCCGGGTAATGGTCTCTTCAAAAAGACTTTTTTTCCCGGGAATTAATTTCAAAAAGGGTTTTGGAATCTTTGGATTCGAAAGAGGCCATAATCGATTCCCGAGGCCGCCCGCCATCACCAAGGCCCAGAGCATAAAACTATCGGCCCCTCGATTTGGAAAACTCGCTGACTTTTTCTTCCACAAGCGCTCTTATTTCCTTTAAACGCTTCTCAGTTTCGGCCTCAAAGCGCATGACAAGCACGGGCTGGGTATTGGATGCGCGCAAAAGCCCCCATCCGTCGCCGAAATCAATCCGTACACCGTCAAGATGGCTGGTGGGATAGCGGCCTTTGAAATACCCGGCCACCCGGTCGGCGATTTCAAATTTTTCTTCATCAGGGGCGTGAAAACGTATTTCGGGGGTGGCATATGTTTTGGGGACATCGCCCAAAAGCTCGGAGAGTTTTTTGCCCGACTGATCCAGGATTTCAAGCACGCGGATGGCGGCATAAAGACCGTCGTCAAACCCGAAATAACGATCCGCAAAAAACATATGGCCGCTCATTTCACCGCCCAAAAGCGCGCCTTCTTCCTTCAATTTCTGCTTGATCAGCGCATGGCCCGTATTCCACATGATCGCTCTTCCGCCGTGGGCCGCCACGTCTTCAAAAAAGAGATGAGAACATTTCACATCCGCGATAAACTTTGCGCCCGGGTTCTGGCTTAAAATAAAACGGCTGAACAAAATCAAAAGCTTGTCCCCCCAAACAATGTCGCCCTTCTCATCCACAACGCCCAGCCGGTCGGCATCGCCGTCAAAGGCAACGCCCACATCGGCTTTCGCGGCCTTCACCTCGCGGATCAAATCGTGCAGATTTTTCTCGACTGTCGGATCCGGATGATGATTCGGGAAACGGTTGTCGGGTTCGGTGAATAAATCAACCACGTTAAACCCGAAATCACGCAGCAATTTAGGCGCCACAAGACCGGCCGTCCCGTTGCCGGAATCCACCACCACCTTCAGCTTCCTTTTGAAATGAAACAATTGTCTCAAATAATTTTGATAAGCGGGAATGGTCTGGGCCGAGTTCAATTTGCCTTTGCCGGACACAAAGTCCTTTTTCCGAATGATGGGAATCAGATTTTGAAGACAATCGCCAAAAAAAGACTGTTTCCCGATGACCATTTTCAAGCCGTTATATTCGGAAGGATTATGCGAGCCGGTGATCATGATGCCGGCTGTTTTCTTGAGGTGAAGGACCGAGAAGTAACAAACGGGCGTGGTCACAACTCCGATGTCCGTAACGGAAACCCCTGAATTGAGAAGCGCCTCGGAAAGTGCTTTGAAAATACGATCGGAACTGGACCGAATGTCGCGGCCGACCACGATTTCGGGATTTGAAACACGCGCTTTTTTGATTAAATGGCTTGCGAATGCCCGGCCGATTTCCTGAACCGTTTCGTTATCAAGGTCCCGGTCGGCAATCCCTCGAATATCATATTTTCTGAATATATGTGGATTCATAACTCCTTATAGACGATTTAATTACCCCGTCCACTTGCGCCGATCCCGCGTCCGGCCTTCGGCCGTCCTGGGGACTGCAAAAAGCGCTGCGCGCGAGTGGTGCAGCGCCGTAGACGATTTTCAATCACCTTATCACTCGCGCCAACGCGCGAGTGCGATTTCGTGGAAACCTTGTATTTGACGCCAACGCGTCAAATGCCGCGCGTGAGGATTTGGACATCCTCTACGCGCATGACGGTTTCCTACGAATCGTGCGTACGCCGTAGACGGTTTTCCTTGAACCGTCACGGCGTCGTAGTTTTCCATCGGGAAAACTGCGCGGGACAGGACTTGGCGCCTTCGCCTCGCATGCCCACTGCTTCGCGCTACGCGCTTCGCAGTTTTTGGGCTCGGCTTCGGTCGGCCAGCCGCTCGCTCGAAGGAAGTCGCCGCTTCCATAAGGTCGCGGCTCCATCGAAATGGCTCGCGAGCTCCCTTCAAGTCCTGTCCAACCTTAAAATCATGCGCGGGACAGGACTTGGCGCCTTCGCCTCGCATGCCCACTGCTTCGCGCTACG
>CAYJWM010000091.1:0-5990 GCA_964373885.1 uncultured bacterium
AGCTGCTGATCGGGATTGAACCGATGACCTCGTCCTTACCAAGGACGCGCTCTGCCAACTGAGCTACAGCAGCAAAACTCCGCTATGCTTTTTTAGCTCAATTGTTTGTTCGATTTTCCTGAACACCAGTAAAACGAATGATACGTTTATGTTCCGAAGAGTAACGACTGATAAATTCGAAGAAAAAGACAAAACTCTACCTTGTCGCCAGATAGACCGTAAATTCTAACGGATAAATCTTTTAAGTCAAGCGTTAATTTTAAGGAGGTATTTAAGGTAACCCTAGCCGCCGCCCCCTCTGAAAAGCAAAAGGGGCGATGCCTGTTTTAAGGTAGCCCCACGTCGGGCCTTCGGCCCTCCTGGGGCGTTTTGGCCTTCGGCCAAAACGAGCGGGTGGCGGGAATCGAACCCGCGTGTCTAGCTTGGAAGGCTAGGGCATTACCATTATGCTACACCCGCATATAAACTATTCCTGTATAATGACTTAGGTAAATTTCAAAACAGCTCGATTTGAGCACCCAAGACTGAAACGGAAATCAGGAAATAAAGAGCGGCCGCAACCATATCACAAATCAATAAAAGAAACAATCCGGACGCGAAATTAGATCTAATCTTAACGACACGCAGGACAACAGGCAGAATCATCCCGATCAAAGCAGAAGCACCAGCGCCCGCAAAAATAGAAAAACCGAGCGCAAAAGCAATGCCAAAAGATTTTTTCCACAAAAGAGAAATCAAAATAACCAAAAGGCAGGAAAGTGTGCCTAAAATGGCCCCGATACTTAATTCCTTCGCTAAAATCCGGAAAAGTTTGACAACACTTAACTTCCCTTCTTCCAAACCCCGAATCACAATCCCCGCTGATTGAGATCCGACACCACCCGCAAGTCCCAGAACCACGGGCAGAAAAAAAATCAAAGCCACGACGGATTCAATGGAACCGATGAAAATCCCGAGAAGATAAGCGCACACAAGTCCCGTGGTAATCGTAAAGCAAAGCCACGGCAGGCGCCTCACAATAATTTCAGAAAGCCCTCTTTGTTCCACTTCTTCCCGGCTGAGCGCTGGAATCTGATAAAAAAAATTTGGGAGAGAAGCGAGCCCAGTTTTTTTTCTGGGAACAACGCCCACCAATCTGCCTTCCGAATTCACCACGGGAAGTGCGAAAAAGGAATAAGATTTAAAAAAACGAAGCGCTTCCGCCTTCGTGGCGGCTTCAGAAACGGAAACGACCGGCCATTTCATGATCTGCTTCAGGGAAACAGACGGATCGCTTGTCAAAAGGTCACGCATTCTGAGAACGCCGACGAGCCGCCTGCTTTCATCCGTCACATAAAAATAAGCCGAATGTTCATCGGATTGTCTGCCCTGTTTGCGTAGTTCGCCAATGGTTTCTCCAACGGTTTTCTCCTGGGTAATTGAGAAATATTCGGAACGGATCCAGGATTGAATATTTCCTTTCTCAACGGAGTTCGCCGGTTCTGAAAGATGGCTCAGCATGATGGGGCGGGGTTCGAAAAACAGTTATGACTTCGGATTTACGGAAGACCCAAATAAGGCATAAATTAAATAAGCGACGGTCAGCACAAAAGCAAGAAGCATGCTGATCTGGATTTGCGGAAAGGGAACGGAAAAACTCATCCATTGAATCACCGTCACCGGCGAAATCGCAAAACACGCAATGGTAAAAAGAGAGCTGTACCGCAGTCTTTCCTTTCGAAACAAATTGAGAATCAATGCGATACCGGAATAAAAAAGGGCCGCCAATAATTTCCAAACAAAAAAGATGGGGGCAAACAAAAGGAGTAAAAAGGGAATCATCAACCCTTGAATCTGTCCGGCTATCCGGCGCATCATTTTTTTGGTGAGCGGAAGGGGCTCTCGTGTCTCGCGAATCCGGGCCATGGCTTCTTTCAAGTCAAAAACCCTGCTTTCATTTCGAGACGCATCGCGAATTACAATATGTTCTTTCCCAATTAAAATGAATGCTTTGCTTTCATCCGCCAAAAGCTCAGCGGCCGTTGCTTTGCCCGTATCAATCAAATACAGCGGCCCAAAAGCGGGATGCTTCACCAAATAGGGTTGTGTCACCCGCGCATTGGCTTTCGAATCAAGCAGTTGAATACCGGAGGAGGCCAGCTGGATCTCAGGTGTCCTGTAAACAAGCCATTCCGTAAAACTGGTGGCCAACGGAAGCAGAAGAAACTGGCATAAAAACGCGGCGAGCGCCGAAAAAAGACAGGTCAGATAAACCAAATATGCCAATCCGCGCCCCGCGCCTGAATGATGAAGACTCGCATACAAACGCCGGCTGAAAAAAGACAAAATCGGCGAGAGCAAGAAAACGCCCATAATGCCTCCGTTTTTCACAATATCGGTCATAAACTAAACAAGCTTGACGGAGGACTTGCTTTCGGCACCGGCGGTTCGCCTATCTTAAGCGGCAACGCATTTCCCTCGCTAACGCGAATTTTGTCTCCTGCGAATGGTTTCGTAAATCGCGGGAGCCCTCGGCGTTGCCATTTAGGACAACGCCGCTTCCCTTGCGATTTAGCGAAACATTCGCGGCAGTCGATAAAATTCGCTAATCGCTCGAAAAACGGTTGCCGCTTAAGTGAGGGGTGAAGAAAAATGCCCGGCCTTATAATCGCCCTTGTGCAAATTGTGAAAATGTGAAGAATAGCGGCATGGCGTTTGAACTGGACCCGTTCCAAAGAGAAGCGATCGAATGGATCGAAAAAAACCACTCCGTCTTGGTTTCGGCGCCCACGGGAGCCGGAAAAACCCTGATCGCCGAATCCGCGATTGAAAAAGCACTTTCCCGAAATGAGGCCGTCATTTACACGGCCCCGATCAAAGCGCTCAGCAATCAAAAATACCGCGACTTCCGCGCCCGCTATGGCGAAGACGCGGTGGGAATTCTCACGGGCGACGTTTCGATCAATCCCGATGCTTCCATTCTCATTATGACCACTGAAATTTACCGAAACTCGCTTTTTGAAAATCTTGCCCGCATTCAAAAAGTGGGCTGGGTCATTTTCGATGAAATTCATTATCTGGACGACCCCGAACGCGGAACCGTGTGGGAAGAAGCGATTTTGTTTACGCCGCCTGAAATCCGAATCTTAGCCTTGAGCGCTACGGTCCCAAATGTGCGGGAGCTTGCGGATTGGATTCGTTCGATCCACCCGCGGCCGATCGCGGTCGTGGAAGAAACACATCGGCCGGTTCCGCTTGAATTCTTGTTTCAATGCCAGGGCAAAATCATGAATTCAATGAAACAGCTGAGGCAAGAGGGATATTTTAACCGGGAAAACTGGCGAATGACACACCGGGAAAGACGCATGGGAGCAAGGCCTTACCGGACAAAACCAAACCGGTTGGACCATTTGCTGCAGCATTTACTTCAGCAAAAAAAGCTTCCTGTCATTTACTTTGTGTTCGGGCGAAAACGAGCGGAGATGCTCGCCCGCGAAGCGACTCAATTCGATTTTTTAAATCCGGAAGAGCGGAAAAAAATCCGCGAACTTTATGAGTCGTTGATCGACCGTTACGACCTCAGAAAAGAACGCTCTGCCGAAGAATTGCGTTCCCTCGTCGAGCAAGGGATCGCCTATCATCATGCCGGCATGCTTCCGACGCTAAAGGAAGTGGTAGAGCAACTGTTTACAAGCCGCCTCATCAAAGTGATTTTCACCACCGAAACCTTCGCGCTCGGCATCAACATGCCCGCCCGCAGCGTGATTTTGGATGAACTTGAAAAATTCTACGGCACGCGATTTAAACATTTAACCACGCGCGACTTTTATCAGATGGCAGGCCGCGCCGGACGCCGCGGAATGGACACCCAAGGTTCGATTTACATCCGCGTCCATCCGAATGACATTCCCTATCCCGAAGTGGAGCGTATTCTTTTCGGAAAACCGGAATCGATCGCGAGCCAGCTCAATACCGCTTACGCGACGCTTCTTAATCTTTATCGAGATCTGGGGCCCAAACTTCTCGAAATTTATCCGCGCTCTTTTCATTATTTTCAATCATCGGCAAGGCGCCGCGAAGAAGGTCTCGAATTGATGAAGCAAAAACTTGCCCTGCTCCAAGATTTAAACTGTCTTGCGGGCGGCGGCTTAACGCGGAAGGGAGAATTCGCCGCGTCCGTATTCGGCTATGAGCTCCTGCTTTCTGAAATGCATGACGACGGAATGCTCGACGAATTGGATGAAACAAAATTAAATATTCTGCTCTCGGGTCTCGTCTTTGAGCCGCGCAAAGGCGACCACCCGCCGCGTCTGACGCATGGCGAGGAACGGCTCTTGAAGGGAGTGGAGCATTATTTTCGAATCATCCGAAAAAAAGAATCACGCTTTCGGATATTTCCCTGGACAAAGCCGCCCCATTTTCATCTGGCGCCCGCCATCACGGCTTGGACCAAGGGAGAAAGTTTTGAAAAGTTATTCCGGGTCACGACGGCGGATGAAGGAGAGCTCGTCCGTTACTTCCGAATGGTCATTCAACTTTTGAGGGAGCTGGCGCATGCTCCGCATACTTCGGACCGGCTCCGTGAAACCGCCCATAAAGCACGGGCCCTAATCAACCGCGATGTGGTAGATGCGGAACGTCAGTTACGGGTTTAAGAAGCGAACGCGAGAGATTCTTTGAGGAAGCTAAAACGTCTCACCAGTTCTTCCCATTCCCGGTGAGCTTCTTGAAACTGGCTGCGCGCCTTGCGCAATTTTAAGGAAGCGAGCTTGATCAAGCGGTGGGAATGTTCTGCTTGTTCCTTTGTGAGCAACCGATAATTTTTAACCCCGGCCTCCCATTTGTAGAGAAGCGAGACGACATGATCGTATTTTTCCCTCATCGCGGAAACCAAAGGATGGACCGCGGGAACTTTATCGGAAACCGCATAATAAAATTTCGCCTGATTATTCTCCGCCGCAATTTTGGCGCTTAGAATTCGGAATTGGGACGTGCGGCCCAGATCCTGAGCCAAACCCAACATGGAAAGACCTGCGATCACCCATTTGCTCGGATCCCAATGATACCATTTCACTCCATTGCGATAATCATTCGGAAAATAATGATGAAAATTGTGATATCCCTCACCCCAAGTTAAAAACGCAAGCACCCAATGATCGCGGGCGGTCGCATTGATATCGTAAGTCTGCTTTCCGAACATATGGCAGAAGGAATTAATGCAGAACGTGCCCTGATAAACGGCGACGAGCCGAGCACACACAGCGATTAAAAAAGCGCCGAGCGCATGGCCGAACGTCCAGCCGATTAAAGTCGGAAAAATCACTCCTGCCCCAACCGCCCACAAGGGATAATATCGATGTTGGTGCATCACCAGTTTATTTCTCTGGAGGTCTTTGGCATTGGAATAATCTTTGGTGTATCTCGAATAAAGCATCCAGCCGATATGGGCATGCCAAAATCCCTCTTTAATGTTGTAGGGGTCTTTTTCGGTATCCGCGTAGCGATGATGATCCCGATGGGAAGAAGCCCAACCCAGAGCAGACATTTGAAATGCGGCGGCGCCGAAAAATAAATTAAGGAAAGAAACCAAGGGACTGGCTTTATACGTTTTATGGGCAAAAAACCGGTGATAGCCGACGGTAATGCTCAAACCGGTCACCACAAAAAAGAATGCCGCAAGCCACCACTCGCCTGCATTGAACCCATGGGAAAAGAGATAAATCGGTACAGCAATGAGGGTTACGAGATGCGTAAACGCGAAAAAGCTGATGGTCGTCCAGTTCCACCTTGGTTTTTGTGTCATTATATGATTCACCTGCATTTTAATTGTAACATATTTCGGCTATTTTACTGAAAACATGAGTTGCCGCCGCTCCCGCGTCCGGCCTTCGGCCGTCCTGGGACTGCACAAATCGCTGTGCGCCAACTGCTGCTCGGGAAGATTTGGAAATCTTCTCCGAGCTTGTAGTTTTTCCCGAAAAGGGTGGTATTTCACCTTTTGAAGCGGAGTG
>CAYJWM010000092.1:0-5935 GCA_964373885.1 uncultured bacterium
TTTAAATCCACTTCTTTCACCAAATCTTCGGCGGCCGGTTTTCGCGCGTATTTCATTAGTTTTTGGACAATCGTCTGGCAGCGCTTGGCCCCCTCTTCAATCAAACTGATACTTTCCATGTCATCATCTTTGCCGGCGCTCATCTTGAGCAATTGAGCGTTCGTCAGCACCGCTGTGAGCGGATTATTGATCTCATGGGCCACACCGCCCGCCAGCGTACCGATGGTGGCCAATTTCTCGGCCTGCACCAATTGTTTCTGCGCTTGCTCAAGTTCCGCTGTCCTTTGTTTTACTCTCTCTTCAAGCTCCTCATTCCATTTTCGAAGGTTTTCCTGCATTTCAATAAGCCGCAGTGAATTTGAAAACGCGATGGTCACGGCCCGTCTCAGTCCGGAAAGAAATACAACTTCCGCTCTACGGAAGGAGCGCAGATTCGCTTTCTGGCCCAAATTGATTAAACCGATCAGCTCTTGATTTAATACCAGCGGAACAACAACTTTCACATTTAATCTCTGGAAAAAATTCTTTGCCTCGTTTCTCACCGCTTCAAATCTCGGATCAAGATCCACAAAGTCAACCAAAGCAAGCCGGTCCTGTTTCTCAAGCCACCCGATAAAAGCATTCTTGCAAGAAATTTCCGCGGCGCCGTCTATTTCCCCGTCCACCCGAATCAAGCTTCCGTTATCGCCGTGTTTGAGGAAAATCTGTATTTTATCAACGTAGAGGACTTCACGGATGGTTTGAACAATATAATTCGAAAGCCCGGCCAAATCCTTCAAGTGAACCAAGGTATCGTTAAACTTGATGAGGGCCCTTTCAAGATCAACTTCTCTTCTTTTAAACCAGTGATCGATATGCGGCTGTACCGTTTTGAAATAAAAGAGGAAAAGGAAAAAAAGCGCGCTGACAAAAAGGGCGGAAATGCCCGCGCTCGCTTCCTGATACCAATTTCTCAATAGATAAAAGATCCCGATAATCGGCAGAATCACAATGGAGGACGTCACCAGCCACAAAAGCGTCCGGTGGATAACCGTCTCGATCTCCATCACTTTGTATTTCACAATGGAATAAGCCGCAATTAATGTCCAAGTCAGCACCGACAAAAATCCAACCGGATAAATATTGAGCACGATTAACTTGGGCAGATAATCAACCGAACCCGTGATGGAAATGAGATAGGCGAGGGTAATCAACTGGACCTGCTTTTTTCGCAAAGGATCACTTTCTTTTTTAATCGCAGAGAAAAAATTGAAAAACGCCGCCAGAAAATATCCGAAAAAGAAAATGAGAAATATCATACCCGCCGCGCCGTAAGCAGGATAAAACCCCCAAAAATACTTTCGAATGAACGGCATGCCGTAAGGAGTAGCTACCGCTGTCAAATAAAAGATCGGCGCGATAATAAAAGAGGCCCAGACGAGCCGCTTCCGTTTTTGGTAAAGCCCAAGCCAATGCACCGAAAACGTGTAAACCAAAGGCGAAATATGGGACACACCGAGGAAAACCACCCATCGATACCACCACATGGCAATTTCCTCAGACCGCGAAGAATAAACTAAGGCAATTCCATAGAGCCATAAATTCAAGCTCAGACAGAATAAAAAGAGGGACCGGTTTGTCGCGGAAGCGCGGTTCTGCAGAAAAACGAAAAGCCCGGTCGCGAAAATAAGCGTGGAGACAAACGCCGGCGGAACGGCGTACCAATTAAAGAAGTAAGCGCCCAGATTAACGACCTCGAACATGGGAACGAACCTCCTTGTCTGTGACAGGCCGATCGCCGCAATAAAAGGGGGCCAGGCGAAAACCGTGCTTTTCCCCCATCGCTTTGATGGCTTCAATCTGCTCGGGCGTGATGTGGCCCTTGCCGCGGCTGAAATTTTCGTAACGGTCCTCAAGCCCTAAAATAATGGCTTCGGAAAAACAGCCGTACAGGATCTTTGTGGAGGGGAGCCCGATATCAAATCCCAAGTCGAAAGGCGTCGGCACTTCGCAAAGCCCTCCCGAAAAGGCAAACACATCATGCCGCTGGGCTGTTAAATACGAAATGTTCTTCGGGTACGCTACATCACAAACGACGGAGCCCGGCTTTAAATTGCGGATGTCGACTAAGGATTGCGCGGAACTTGCGGCGGCAACGACAATGTCCGCTTTTTTGACCGCCTCGTTATTATCCGTTGCGATATCAATGCGCGCCCTGCCCTCTTTTTGAAGCCGCTTTTTCATCTGATTCATGCTTTCCTTGGTCCGCCCCGTCACAATGATGTGGCGCGCTTCCCTCGCAAGCACCCGGGCGCAGGCGCTTCCGATATCACCCGTGCCCCCGATCACGGTGACTTGCGCTTTCTTGATATCAATCTCCATCAGAGAGCATGCTTTCCTCACCCCTTCCAAAGCCATGGCCGCCGTGAAGGCATTTCCCGTGGTCAGGGGAATTCGAATGGCCTGTCTTAATTTTTCCTGAAACCGTTCGCCTACGATGGAGGTAAACCCGCCGAGGGCCACAACGCCCGCACCCAATCTTTCCCCGATCCGGCATCCCTCCACCACCTTCTCAAACACACGGTCCACGCTCACATCAATCATATCGGGAATGATCGGACACATGACAAAATAACCATGTATGGATTTGCCCGTGGCGGACCTGAAATTCTCGATGTCATAAGAATGATAAGAAGGAGTGAGCTCAAAAAGTTTGAGTAAAAATTCCTGCGTGACGCATCTGAGATCGGGCTTGAAAAACTTAAAAATACGCACCAAATGATTAAAATTATACGGATGCCCCATGACCACAAAACCGCTCGGTTTCTTCGTTACCTCTTTGGTACCGCCTCCATATCGTTCCACAATAAACCGATTCTCCATCCCCTCGAGAATGAGCTGAAAATTCTTCGTGAGCTTTTCCTGAAGGACGTCCGAAACTACCTTCTCAACAATCGGAATCCCGAGGCGGGCCGAAACTTCCAGAGTCACCTGGCTTCCCTCGCCCATTTTCGCCAAGCGCCATATCCCTTCAAATTGCTCCAAATCTCCTTCAATAAGTTTAAAGCGGACCGTAAAGTCCGAAAGATTGAACGTGTCCCGCTGTTTCCATTGAATCGGAAGCCCTTCCACTTCCACAAACCAGTGCGTCACCGCGCGATGCTCCATCTTCTCAAGGACTTCTACTTTACGGACATTGGGCAGGAAGCGGGGAAAATCTTCCACTTGGGTCAGCATTCGAAGGACACGGGTAGGACTGGCGGGAATAAACCGCTCTAATCGGAGCTGTATGATTTCGCTCTTCAATACACTTTCCCGCATGCCGCCCGTCATCGGATTAATCGAATTTGCAAGCTTTGTAAGCTCTGATGGATCCATAGGAGTTGAATCTATTTTTTGTTGTTCAACGATCGTGCCGTCCCTTGCTCTGAAATCCAATTTTCAACCACATCTTCACGAAAGCGCCAGTGCTTCCCGATGCGAAGTGTGCCGGGAATCAGCCCATCGCTGGCGAATTTATAGATAGACCTTTTGGGAATGCGTAACAGTTTGCTTAATTCTTGGGCAGTTAAAAATTGCTTCATGGCAGCATTCTCTAGGAGGGTAATTTATAGCAGTTAGCGCAGTTAAATGCAACAGAGACTTTGTGACTTCTTGAACAAGCTCTTTGTAACTGATTTATCCAAAATAGGTTACAAGATACACTTGACTTATGGAGAAAACGAGATGCTCTCGGACTTAGACTGGCCGAGCTGAAGCTTCTTCAATAGCGCTGTTACGCTTCTCGAAAGGAAAATCAAATTGGTAGGTACAGGTGACAAAGGGGCCGTGGATAATGCTCGTATAGCGACCGTCAATACTGATTCCGCTTTTATTAACACCCGATTGCGGGTTGGAAATGTGGCGGCTGCCGAAAAGCATGAAAAGGTAAGAAAAGTCAATGGTTGTTCTTTCGGTCAGTTTGTAACTTGTTCCGAACGTCCAAAAATAACGATTCGCATCCGGGATAAAATTATCTACATGTTTTTTGGGAGCAGCCGCCTGATAAAATCCCGTTCCGGCATAGGTGTCCCACTTTTTACTCACTTGATAATGCCCGCCCAAGTGAAGACTAATGGTATTGTCATAATTTCTCGGGATCGTCCCTAATGCACGAAGAACGGCGTTTGGTTGGTCAAATCCAAAATCTTGGTCCTTAAAAACTTCCCACTGAGTGAACCCGAAATCAAACTCGGCTGACCATTTTTCGGACGGGACAAAAGCATACCCGATTGTTACGTTGCCAGGAAGAGGAACGTCAGAATGCACTGCTGTTTGGAACTGGGTACTGGCCGTCGGATAACCTTGGGCCAACGGGAGAAATATATCATCAATTAAAACTCGTCCATGTACTTTTACGTCTGCCTTGCTCCGAAAAGAAAATGCCAAACGGTGCTTTGGATGCGGTTTCAGCAAAACACCAAAATTCCATCCCCAACCATAACCGTTGGTTTCAGTCAGCGCTTTTCCGTCTCCTGCGCCGGCAACCCCCGTAAGAAAAGCATTCGGGTAATTAAAAACTTGACCATAATCGTAAATATAATAGTTAATCGCGCCCGCTCCGACATTCAGCCACTCAGTAAGTTTCACTGAACCCGCCATTGTGGTGGCTGCCATTTTCAATGAATTTTTATAACCTACAAATCGAGCGACTCCAACGGATGGAAAACTATTGGCCAGCCCGAAAGGCGAATTGACACCAATTCCCAGAGCTACTCGATCATCAAAAGTCTTGCCGGGATTGACGCTCAAATAAAGCGACGGGATCAGCAGCAATTTCATGTCATTTTGATTGTGATCTCCCGTCACTTGATTGCGGTGAAAAATACGCCAATCCAGGCCTTGCAAACCGGCGCTCACTTGGATGCCTTTTAATTCGTTAAGCCCGGCGGGGTTAAACAAGACCGTTGAACCATCTTGAGGACGAGCAACAACGGCATTCCCCTGACCCAGTGTTTTAGCGCTATAGGAGGCGTTTTCAAATCCGGATGAACCTACTGCAAAAACAAAAGAAGGAAATGAAAGGAGAGAAATTACAATGAGTGCCACAAAAGAAAAATAGTTCTTTTTCATAACATCCCCCATTTTAAACGGTTTAAATCTGCTTTATATCATCGGTGTTTTTCTTCTAATTCTGAAGCGCTTTAAACTCGAGCCGAAAGGTTGCCCCTTTGCCCTCTTTGGTCTCAACCGTAATTTTACCCCCGTTACGTTCAACCAGCTGCTTGGTAATATAAAGTCCTAGGCCTGTGCCTTTTTCTCCTTTTGTGGTATGGAAAGGTTCGAAAAGGTGTTTGGCTTGCACTGTGGAAATGCCGGTGCCGGTGTCGGAGATAGTGATAACTATTGTGTCATCCTGAGCCCTTCGTTTGTCATGCTGAGTGAAACGAAGCATCTCAGGGTAAACTCCGCGAAAGGATCTCGGAGCAGAGATTCTTCGGCCTTTGGCCTCAGAATGACAAGAAATCGTTAGCTCGCGCCCATCCTTCATGGCTTGGCAGGCATTGACGATGAGGTTAAATAGGATTTCTTCAAGTTGACGTTGGTCGGCTTTGATTTGGGGAGTATTTTTATCTACTTGGTTCTTGATGTGGATTTTGTCCAGCTCGAATTCATGGGAGATTAAATCTAAAACGGTTTGAATCGCTTGAGGAATGAAGGCTTCAAGTTTTACTTCCTGATCTGAAGAAGGTTTCGCAAACCGATTGAGTTTTCCAATTACTTCAAGAGCCCGATTTAATTGATGAATAGTTTTGTCCACGACCTCATCCGGATTTTTTGATTCAACTCCTTGCTTTTTTCTTTCAAGATAAGTTTCAAGCATGCCTTTTGCGGCATACAACGGGTTCCGGATCTCATGGTTCACGCTCGCGGCCAAGAGACCGATGGTGGCCAGTTTTTCTTTTTGAAATGCTTG
>CAYJWM010000093.1:0-5899 GCA_964373885.1 uncultured bacterium
CAAACGAAGGGCTCAGGATGACACGAAAAGCAACTGTATCAAGTGGGATGCACCCCGATTTTTCGTTCGATTTTTCGTAAGTCTTGACTTGTCAATCCTTTACTGCTAAAATGCGCCTGCTTTTTTGAAAGGAAAAATGGAAAACGAATTTCGATTTAACTCTACTGAAGAATTGATTGACGAAATTGCTGCCGGCCGCATGGTGATTATGGCGGACGATGAATCAAGGGAAAATGAAGGTGATCTCATCTTCGCCGCTCAGTTTGTTACCCCCGAGAAAGTCAATTTCATGATTCAGGAAGCACGCGGCCTGATTTGTGTGCCTTTGACGGATGATCATCTTTTCCGCTTGGGCCTTGATGATATGGTCAAGAAGGCCGAAGACCCCATGAAAACTGCTTTCACTGTTTCTGTGGACGCTCGTCTTGGGATTACGACGGGGATATCGGCTCATGACCGGGCCAGGACCATTGAGGTTTTAGCGGATCCCAAGGCGACCATGAGTGATTTGGTTGCACCCGGACATATTTTTCCGCTCAGGGCTAAATCCGGAGGGTCGCTCATCCGTGCGGGTCATACTGAAGCCGCGGTGGATTTGGCGCGCTTGGCCGGACTGATGCCCGCGGGCGTGATTTGCGAAATTATCAATGACGACGGAACCATGGCCCGCACGCCGGAGCTTTTTAAGTTTGCCAAGCGGCACGGAATTAAAATCGGGACCATTCGTGCGCTGATCGAATACCGCCGCCAATTCGACAAATTAATCGAAAAAATTGCCGAAGCTGAACTTCCGACGGAGTCGGGGAAATGGCAGTTGAAATTGTATCGGTCGCGTGTGGACGGTTTGGAGCATGCGGCATTGGTCAAAGGTGAAATTTCGGAAGCGCCCACTCTGGTGCGTGTTCATTCCGAATGCTTCACGGGCGAAGTATTCGGGTCCTTGCGCTGCGACTGCCGCGAACAATTGGCCTCCGCCATGGGCATGATCGAAAAGGAAGGACGAGGCGTACTTTTGTACATGCGCCAGGAAGGCCGCGGGATCGGGCTGGCCAATAAATTAAAAGCATATCAGCTGCAGGATCAGGGATTTGATACCGTTGAAGCCAATGAGCGGCTTGGGTTTAAACCGGATTTGCGCGAATACGGCACCGGCGCGCAGATTTTAAAAGATTTGGGTTTGTCGAACATTCGTCTTCTCACCAACAATCCCAGAAAAATCGTCGGGCTTGAGGGCCACGGTCTTCAGGTGGTCGAGCGAGTTCATCTGGCGGCGGATCCACAGCCCCACAATGAAAAATACTTACGTGCCAAGCAGCTCAAGCTCGGACATCTGTTTGGGTATGATTCGCCGTCCGAGGATATTAAAACTTGAGAGATTTCGTCAATGGCAAATGTGTTTGAAGGCACTTATTCGGGCGAGGGACTTCGATTCGGCATCGTGGTTTCACGATTCAACGAATTGGTGACCAAAGCCATGCTCGACGGCGCCTTAAATGAACTTAGGTGCGCCGGAGTTTCCGAAGCGAACATTCATGTGGCATGGGTGCCGGGCGCCTACGAAATTCCGCTGGCCGCGCAAGCGCTCGCCGAACAAACAGGGTGCGATGCTTTGATCGCCATTGGCTGCATCATTCGCGGCGAGACCGCTCAATTTGAACATATTGCACAAAGCGTAGCCGACCGGCTTCAGGCGCTTGCGCTTAAAAAGTCAATTCCAATCGGTTTCGGGGTGATGACAGTGGAATACCTGGAACAAGCCGTTGACCGCGCCGGCGGAAAACACGGGAACAGGGGCCGTGAGGCAGCCCGTTCCAGTCTGGAAATGGCCAATTTGATGCGCCAACTTGGCGCGGAGGCAAAACAGGATCACCTGAATCGTTTCATCAAAGCTGAACTGAAAAAATAAAATTCAACCGCCGCTCTTTTCTATTTTGGTCAGTTGTGGCTATGCGTAAGCGAACCCAAGCGCGCGAATGCGCGTTACAGATTTTATATCAGCTGGATGTGACCAAGCTGCCCTTGGATCAAGTGCTCGCTTCTTATTGGGAACTTCACCCCGCTCCCGATGAAGTTCTCCAGTTTGCCGAACGTCTTGTCCGCGGAACCCATCAACACATGGAACGAATTGATCAAGTGATTGAACGCTATGCCGAAAATTGGCAGCTTCACCGGATGGCGGTGGTGGACCGAAACATTCTCCGGTTTTCCGTTTATGAGCTTTTGTTCCTGGATGAAATCCCCCCCAAAGTGACCATTAATGAAGCGGTCAATGTCGCCAAAAAATATTCCCAAGATGAAGCGGGAAAATTTGTCAACGGCGTTCTTGATAAGATCAGTCACACCGAGGCCCCTCCCTCTAAAACCATTACCGAACATGGAAAATCTCAAGATGAAACTTCACCCTAATTCTGTCCCGACCTCTGACGAGCGCTTTATGAGCCGGGCGCTTTCTTTGGCGGAGCGTGGGCGTGGATTGGCTAGCCCCAATCCCGTGGTGGGGGCCTGTGTGGTCAAAAAGGGACGGCTCATTTCTTCCGGCTTTCATGCGCGTTTCGGGGGCCCGCACGCGGAGGTGTTGGCGCTTTGCCGGGCCGGCCGCAAAGCGCGCGGCGGCACGCTTTTTGTCACGCTTGAGCCGTGTTCCACATTCGGGAAAACGCCGCCGTGTGTAGATCGGATTCGGGAGGCGGGCATCCGGCGCGTGGTGATCGGTGTGCGGGATCCCAATCCAAAACACCGCGGCCGGGCTTTTCGAGCCCTCCGGAATTCCGGTATCCGTGTCGAAACGGGCGTTTTGCAAAATAAAGCCCTCGAACAAAACGAGGCGTTTTTTAAATGGGTTCAATCCAGGATTCCATTCGTGATCCTCAAAATGGCTCAGAGCTTGGACGGAAAAATCGCTTCGCGGACGGGTGCCGCACGCTGGATTTCCGGTCCCCAAGCCAGGGCGTGGGTTCATGACTTGAGAGCCCGTTCGGACGCGGTTCTTGTGGGGGTGCGAACGGTGCTTCGGGACAATCCGCGCCTGACTGCCCGCTATGGGAGCGGCCGTAAAAATTTGTGGCGTATTGTGCTTGATTCGTTCGGCCAGAGTTCTCCGAGCGCGCGGATTTTTCGCGGTGGGAGTCCCGCCGTTTTGGTTTGCGCTTCTGGAACCTTCGCGCGTGTCGCAAAAAAATTTGGTCATACCCCGGTAATGGTTTTGCCAGTGGCGGGGCATGGCGGCCGGCTTGATCTTAAAGAATTGCTTTCAAAGCTTGGGGCACTTGGGATTACCTCCCTTTTGGTAGAAGGCGGGGGCGAGGTCGCCTGGAGTTTTTTGGAGCGGGGGCTTGTCGATAAAATTTTTTGGATCGTGGCCCCCAAACTGATGGGCGGCCGGAGCGCGAAAACATCTGTGGAAGGAACGGGGGTTTGCAAACCGGATGATGCTTGGAACATTGGGGTCAAACAAATCACTTTGCTCGGCAGCGACATTTTATTTGAGGGCTATTTGAATTAAAAGCGTCTCAGAAGGCGGACGGTATGTTTTCGGGTATTGTGGAAAAGCAGGGAACATTGATTCGCAGAGTTGGGGAGGGAAAACAGCTGGTTTTGACCGTTCGGACAAGCGAATGGGCAAAACCTCTCAAGCGGGGTGAAAGTATTGCCGTCAATGGCGTGTGTCTGACGGTGGCTCGCCTTCCCAATAAAAGGCAGTTCGTGGTACAAGCCGTTCCGGAAACGGTGGCCCAGACGGCGATCGGCGATTTAAAACCTAAGGATATTGTCAATTTGGAACGATCTCTTAAATGGGGGGAACGCCTCGGCGGCCACTTTGTCCTGGGGCATGTGGACGGGGTGGGCCGCGTCGTCAAAAAGGAAATGCACGGCAAGAGCTATTCCCTGACGATTGAAGTGCCGGCGCGGGTGAGGCAGCTTTTGATCCCGAAAGGATCCATCGCGGTGGACGGCGTCAGTTTGACCATTCAAAAACTGGGGAATACATTTGTCACCGTTGCGATCGTACCGCATACGGCAAAAACAACTTCTCTGGCGCGGAAACGCTCGTTCAGCCGCGTCAATTTGGAAGCCGACGTGATCGCCAAACATTTGGCGCGCTGGATTCAGACAGAACATTCAAAAAGTTTATCGGCGGATGAATCGGCATGAACCATAGGGACGGGAGGACAACGGTATGGGGGAAAACATGAAACGAGAGGTAAAAGCGTTGATATTTTTTGGAACTGTCAGTTTCAGTTTGTGTATTTTGGGAGGAACTATTTTGGCGGAAAATGAAACCTCATCGGCGGGCGGAGCCAACATTCCGGCATCCAGCCGAGAAGAAGCCGCTCAAGCGATTCAACAAACACAACCCACGATTGATTACCCCTCAGCTATGCTGGAGCGGGCATCGAGCGGTTTGACCAACATAGCGTATGGACCTGTTGAAGTGATTTATCAGCTCAAGGAAGAGATCAAACGCACCGACCCGCTTCGAGGTTTGATTCCGGGGCTGGGAAGGGGTGTAGGCTGGTTGGTGGTGCGCGAAGCGGTCGGCGTTTTCGAACTGGTGACGTTTTATCTTCCATACAAGCCGGTTTTGAAAAAATTTGATACGGACTGGATTTATTTGTAAATCGAATTTGGATTTTCCCTGTGCCCCAATCGCCTCAAGAAAAACCGCGGTATACCCGCGATCAGCGCGAGAAAAAAAAAGGGCTGATCATCGTTCACACCGGCGACGGTAAGGGGAAGACCACCGCGGCGCTCGGCGTCGCATTTCGGGCCGCCGGCAATGGAATGAACGTGGCCATCATTCAATTCATTAAAGGAAAATGGAGCTACGGTGAATTAAAAGCGGCCAAGCAAGTGACGCCGCCCATTGAGATTTGTCCCATGGGGGAAGGGTTCACTTGGGATACGCAAAACCGCGCGCGGGATATTGAGAGAGCAAGGGAAGCATGGAATCTTTGTAAAGAAAAAGTGATGAGCGGGAAGTATGACGTGGTGGTTTTTGATGAAATTAATTATGTGATTGATTATGATTATCTTCCGGCCGATGAAGTGGTTTCCTTTCTTCGCGGAAAACCGGAAATGGTGCATGTGATTTTGACGGGGCGAAACGCAAAGCAGGAGTTAATTGATGCGGCGGATCTCGTGACCGAGATGCGTGAAATCAAGCACCCGTTCAAAGAACAGGGGATCTTGGCCCAGCGCGGCATTGAATTTTAATGAGCGCACAACTTACGGAACGTAAGTTGTATGCGCGAATTAATCCCGTAAGGCCGCGGCCAAGCGGCCGTAACGGGATCTAAGCAATAGGATCACGCACATGTTTACAAAAAATTCCGGTTTTACGTTGATTGAAATATTGATCGTGGTCATCATTCTCGGTATTTTGGCTTCTCTTGTCGTTCCGCGGCTGGCAGGGCGGACGGAGGAAGCCAGGCGTGAGGCGGCGCGCTCGGACATTGAAGGCGGAATTGCGCTTGCACTTGATCTTTATGAGGCCGACAACGGGCGTTATCCAGCAAGTCTTGACGATCTGGTGACCAAGCCGTCGGATGCGAACAAATGGAAGGGACCTTATTTGAAAAAGGGGGTGCCTAAAGATCCGTGGGGCCATGTCTATCAGTACCGGTTTCCCGGGACGCAAAACTCCGCTACCTACGACCTGGTTTCAACAGGTCCTGACGGTCAAGAGGGCAATGAAGACGATGTGACCAATTGGGAGAAATCCGGTTAAATTTAATCTGGTAAATGCCGAGAATTAAGTGTAAGATTTGATTTAGAGCACCTAACAAAAGTACCCCATGATCGCGACGCGAGAGATTTTGACCCAATACATGGAACGAGGAGGACGGCTTATTAAACCCCTAATCCGCCGACGACGCGTGACGACGTATGGGGTCATAAA
>CAYJWM010000094.1:0-5839 GCA_964373885.1 uncultured bacterium
ATGATTGCCTGTCCCCTTTTCATTTCTATTAAAAAGTAGTACAATACGTCCCTCAACATCAGAAATTAGGAGGTTAAGACAATGGGTATTCGCGTCACAGACCGCTTGCCGGCTTTGAAAGCGCAGGCGCTATTTCCAAACGGTAAAATGGACTCACTTGATTTATCGAGCTACAAGGGAAAATGGCTGGTCGTTTTTTTCTACCCGCTTGATTTTACCTTTGTATGTCCCACCGAAATTCAAGGGTTTAACAGCCATTACGAGGAATTTAAAAAGTTGGGCGCTGAGGTGATCGCTGTCAGCACGGACAGTGTGTATTCACACAAGGCCTGGACGGAACACGGGCTCGGCCAGATTAAATTTCCGATGGTGGGGGACACGAATCACAATATTTCGGAAGGTTTCGGCGTCCTTCTTCCCGAAAAGGGCGTGGCACTTCGCGGCACATTTATCATCGATCCGAACGGCGTCGTCAAAAGCGCCGTGATCAACGACCTTTCCGTCGGCCGCAGCGTGGAGGAAACGCTCAGGACGCTTCAGGCATTTCAAACCGGTGAATTGACCGGTTGTGAGTGGAAGCCCGGAAAAGCCACGATCAAGGTTTAACCTAGCAGTTTAGACAAGGCATTTCTCTTCGCTTTCCTGCGCGCGGCCGTCTACGACGACTGCTTCGCTGCCGTTTTATGGCGGCCGCATAGCAAAAACGGCCGTGCTCGGCCCTCCACGAAAAAATTCGGCCGCAATTTTTTCGTGTCGAAGGCGCTCAGAGAAACGCCTTGCCCACTCTCTTCCTTATTCACATTCCCCCTTGACATACCATACCCCTATAGGGTATACTTCCGTTTGTATGAACCATTACCCATCTCATGAGGAAGACTTAGCGCAGCTGGCCCGCATTGAGGGGCAGGTACGCGGTGTCCGCAAAATGATCGAGGACGGCCGTTATTGTGTCGATATTTTAAGGACGCTGAATGCGGCGGTGGGCGGCATCAAGAAGGTGGAGGACAAAATTTTGAAGCGCCATTTGGATTGCTGTGTGACGGGGGCTTTGAAAACGTCTTCCAAGAAAGAGCGGGATCAAAAAATCGATGAAATTCTCGGGCTTATTTCAGATTTCAGGAAGTATTAAGATGAACCGCTTTCAAAAAGGGTTGATTCTGACGTTCATTCCTTTTCTGGTATTTGCGCTGGCTTTAGCTTTTTTCTGTGCCTGTCCTTCCGCCGAAGCATTTTCTTCTAGTGAAAAGATTCAATCGTCAAAATCCTGCTGCTGCGATCACGAGGCGGTCGCCTGCGAAAAGAATATGATTTCTCCAATGGACTCAAACGATTTTTCCGCTCTTCAGCCAAGCCGCGCGCTCTCATTTTTGATCTCATTTTCAGCTCTTTCCGCATCGTTTATTCCTCAGACCCAAACTCCGGCTCCGCATTTTTTCCCTCAACCGACAACCGGTTCCTCAGACCTTTTTCTCAAGAACGAAACCCTTCGCATTTGAGCCGAATTTCTCTTTTGCGTTCGACTTCTCAATAAAAGGAGATTCTATATGTTTTTGAGATGTTCTGTTTTATTTCTGATCTTGTGTTTATGGGCAGGAACTACCGCTTCTGCAGCTGAAGACGTAGTTCGCCTGGACGATTTAATTCATGCGGCCGAACTCCAGAATCCGGATATCATTGCCGCAAAAGCGGAATGGCTGGCTCAGAAAAAGCGCATCTGGATTGATTCTTCGCTTCCGGATCCGATGGCCGGTTACGACATCATGGGCGCTATGATGGAAACACGCGTGGGGCCTCAGGAAAACCGCTTTTCCGTTTCGCAGGAAGTTCCGTTTCCCCTAAAACTTTGGGAGAAGGGGAAAATAGCGGATGATGAAGCGCGTGCGGCTTATCAACGTTATTTGGCGGCCCAGCGGGATGTGGTTAATCAATTGACCAAATTCTATTACGAACTTTATTTTGTGGATGCCTCGCTGAATACGATTGAAGAAGTGAAGGCGCTTTTGAAAAAATTTGAAGGCGTGGCGGAAGCAAGATATGCCAATTTGTCCGGCACCCAGCGCGATGTGGCCAAAGCGCAGGCGGAAGTCTCCATGAGTCTTGAGAAACTTTTTGTCTTGACGCAGGCCCGGAAAAGCACGAGCGCGATGATTAAACTGCTTTTGAATTATGATCCGCTTGCCTCAATCGGCAAAGCGGCGCTTCCGGCCAAGCCCGTTTTAAATCATTCGCTTCCGGATTTGATTAATTTGGCCGTCCAAAACCGCCAGGAAATTAAGGAAATGGAAGCCATCGTGTCCAAAAGCCGCCGCACGAAGACGCTTCGGAAGCTTGATTTTATTCCCGACGTGAACGTGGGCTTTGAATACACACAGGTCGGCTCAGGCGAGACGACCGATGCCGACGACGGCCGAGACAGCTGGATGTTTCCCCTGAGAATTAACATTCCGCTTTGGTGGAATCGGAATGTTCCGGCCGTGCAGGAAGCACAGAAAATTTTGGAGGCCAATCAGGCGCGGCTTAAAAAAGCCACCCACACGGCTTACCATGAAGTAGAAGATGCTTATTACCGCTTTGATTCCGCCATGAAAATTGCCGAGCTTTACGAAACCGCGGTCATCCCACAGGCGCAAATCGCCCTTTCTTCGGATCAGGCGGGCTATGAGGCCGGTAAAACGGATTTTCTGAATCTGCTCGACAGCGAGCGCGTCTTTTTGACTGCCAAGCTTACGCACATTCAAATGCTGACGGAAGCGCTCAAAAGTCACGCCGATCTCGTGAGAGCGACCGGGCTTGATTTTGCTAAGGAGGACCGCCATGAATAGGAATAAATTTTTGATCACGGTTTTGATTTTGCTGTTGGTGTTGGGAGGGTTGTGGACGTTTGGTTCCTATGTGCTGCCCAATTTTCTATCCAAGGCGGCGGTTTCAGAAAAGGCCGTTTATTATTGCCCGATGCATCCGAGCTATACCTCGGACCGGCCGGGCGATTGCCCCATTTGCAATATGAAGCTGGTGAAGAAAAACACGGAATCGCAAGTCCGCGAGGTAACTGTAGGACATCAGCACGAATCGGCTGACTCAACTCAAGCGGGGACGGTCCCGCCGAGGGAGTTTACCGTCGATCAGCTTTTAAAAATGAAGCCCGGCGAAATTTGCCTGCTTCATAAATGCACAATGGGCAAATGCATGATCGCGCTTACGGAAGATATGGTCCGGCTGGGGAAGTGTCCGCATTGCGGAGAAGACCTCGGCGTCATTGTGAAAGATTTGATTCCTGCCGGTTACGGCAATGTCAAGATCAGCCCCGAAAAACAGCAGTTGATCGGGGTTAAAACCGCGCCCGTTCAAAAAATGTCTGTGGAAAAGACCATTCGCACCGTTGGGCGCATTGCCTATGACCCCGAACTTTATCAGGCCGAGGAAGAATATGTTCAAGCAGCCCAGGCGCTTAAAAAGGCGGAAGGCGGTACACTCCTCGAAGTAAAAGAGCAGGCATCTCGCTTGGTGGAATCCGCCCGTCTTCGATTAAAACTATTGGGTTTGGGTCCCAATCTGATTCAGGAAGTGGAACAAGCGGGAAAAGCGGACCGTTCGCTTCTTTACGGAGAAGCCGGCGGAACAGTTTGGATGTATGCCCCGATTTACGAATACGAAATGCCGCTGGTGAAGGCGGGAGATAAATTAAATGTCGAGGCGGCGGTGTCGGATAAATCATTTCAAGCCGTTATCCGTTCGATCGATCCTGTGATCGATCCCGTGACACGGACCGTTCGCGTTCGGGCCATGCTCCAAAATCCGGAAGGTCTTTTGAAACCCGAAATGTACGTGAACGCGACTTTAAAGGTAAATCTGGGCGATGTACTTTCGGTGCCGGAAGAAGCCGTGTTCGCAACAGGCGATAAACATATTGTGTTTGTCGAAAAAAGTGTAGGTTTTTTTGAGCCGCGGGCGGTCAAGCTCGGGAGCAAAACCGAGCATGCCTATGAAGTGAAATCGGGATTGGCGGAAGGCGAGCAAGTGGTCACAAGCGGAAATTTCCTGATCGATTCGGAAAGCCGTCTCAAAAGCGCTTTGGAAAGCGCGGCCGGGGGAGGTCATCAACATGGAGCATAGTCGCGAGAAGCCCTTTTTCGGCACCGGCGGTTCGGCCGCTCCAGCGGCGGCCGACCGCCTGTGCTCTCGCCCGCCGAATTCGCCTTCGGCAAAACCAAGCTTCGAACGGCTCCGAGAACGGCCAAAAAAGGGCTTCTCGCTCCTGTGGGTGATTTATGATTGAAAAAATCATTGAATTTTCCGCGCACAATAAATTTTTGATTTTAATTCTTGTGGCGGCGGCCGTCTTCGGGGCCGTCTGGGCGCTTCAAAATGTCCCGCTTGATGCGATTCCGGATCTTTCGGATACGCAGGTGATTATTTATTCCCGCTGGGACAGAAGCCCCGACATCATTGAAGATCAGGTGACCTATCCGATTGTGTCTGCCATGCTCGGCGCGCCCCGTGTGAAAGCGATACGCGGCTTTTCCGATTTCGGATTTTCTTATGTGTATGTCATTTTTAAAGACGGTACCGATATTTATTGGGCGAGAAGCCGCACGCTGGAATATTTGAGCAAAATTATTCCGCGGCTTCCCGAAGGCGTGAAAACGGAACTTGGCCCCGATGCCACCGGAATCGGCTGGGTGTTTCAATATGCGCTGGTGGACAAAACCGGAAAACATGATCTTCAGGAACTCAGAAGTTTTCAGGATTGGTATCTTCGCTATTATCTTCAAAGCGTTCCGGGTGTCGCAGAAGTCGCTTCCATCGGCGGATTTGTGAAGCAGTACCAAATCACAGTCGACCCCAATCGTCTTCTCGCTTACAACATTCCGTTAACCACCGTGATTGAGGCCATTCGCAAAGGAAATCAGGAAACGGGCGGGCGGTTACTTGAATTTTCCGGGGCTGAATATATGGTTCGCGGCCGCGGTTACGCGAAATCGATTGAGGACCTTGAGAAAATTGTGGTGGGGGTGGACAAAAACGGAACGCCGGTTTTGGTGAAACACATTGCGGATGTGGCACTCGGTCCGGACATTCGCCGCGGGGTTGTGGATTTGGACGGCGAAGGGGATGTGGTGAGCGGCACCGTGATTATGCGGTACGGTGAAAATGCGCTTCATGTGATTCAAAGGGTGAAGGCGAAACTAAAAGAGATTGAACCGTCGCTTCCCGAGGGAGTGAAAATCGAGATCACTTATGACCGATCCGATCTGATTCTGCGTGCCATTGAGACATTAAAACATCAATTGATTGAAGAAATGATTATTGTCAGCATTGTCATTTTGATTTTTCTTTGGCATTTTCCATCCGCCGTAATTCCGATTGTGACCATTCCGATTGCGGTCTTGCTTTCGTTTATACCGCTTTACGGCATGAAGCTGACTTCCAACATCATGTCGCTTTCGGGAATCGCGATTTCCATCGGTGTCTTAGTCGATGGCGCCATTGTGGAAGTGGAAAACGCCTACAAACGGTTGGAACAGTGGAATGAGGGCGGCCGCAAAGGCGATTATCACGCGGTGCGGCTTCAGGCATTAAAAGAAGTGGGCCCATCCGTATTTTTTTCTCTGCTTGTGATTGCGGTGGCATTTGTGCCGATTTTCACGTTGGTGGACCAGGAAGGCCGGCTGTTCCGGCCGCTGGCATGGGCGAAAAATCTGGCGATGGCGATTGCGGCCGTTCTTGCGATTACTTTGGACCCGGCCATGCGCATGCTGTTTACGCGCATGGAACCCATTGTCATTCTGAGGCCGAAGGCCGAAGAATCTCAGAGATCCTTCGCTTCGCTCAGGATGAC
>CAYJWM010000095.1:0-3781 GCA_964373885.1 uncultured bacterium
TTTAAAACCATGAGTTTAAATTTGAGTCAAGAAATTCGCACCCAAGTTTATCAAATGCTTTTCCCGCCGGTTGAGAAAAAAGTAGGAACTAATCGTACTGATCTCGCGAAGCAAATTTATGAAAGCAAAGAGCAGATCACAGCGATCGTACCGATGTCTGGAAATCTTGATGAAAACGAAATGGACCGCTTTGTCGCCGGAGCCATTGCGCCGCTCAGACAGGCCGAACGAACGCATGAAATTCTAGTTTTGATTCAAGGAGACGTCAAAAGGTTCGAACGGCTTTTTAATCAATCCTTCAATCGCGTGATTGCAAAAGCAAAATTAAAACTTGAGGAAGTCAAATCGGTTCGGGCCGGAATTCGCCTTGAAAGTACGCAAAACTTTAATCAATATTTGCTCTCCGGAAGAAAAGTAATCATCGTCGGCTCGCTTCAAAGCGGTGTTGTTATCCCGGATGACCACGAGCGTTTGATTACGGATCAGCTGCTTGATCAGACGCAGCTTTCCAGAAGTGAAATGAAGCAGAATTTAGGCGCTTTTGTGACCGGGGCTTTTGACGTGCTTCTGCGTCCGGTTGAGGATCAGGAACAATTTGGGCAGGATCAGCAGGGGCATTGGCTTGCCAAATCAAAATCTGCTTTGGAAGGACTTGCAAGTGTCGTTCAAGCGATTTTGGAACGCAGGATGACGCAGGAAAGAACCGCAATCGCGGCGTAGTTAAAAAATCAGGGACGGTTCTCACTAACTATAAATGTGACAAAGTTTTGTGCGAGAACCGTCCCTATTTCTCACCGAACCAGTCGATTTTATTCAGAATATCGCGGACTCTCTTTTTTTCCTCTTCGCGAGAGTATTTCTTTTTGCTGGGTGTGACACGGCTTTTCGGATTGATTTTCCAGACGCCGCGAGGTTTTGGTTTTGATCGTTTTGGCATATTTTAGGGACGGTTCTAACGAAATCGTTAGAACCGTCCCTGATAGGTTATATATATTTTTTCAAAATCTTAAGCATTTCGCCGTGAATTTTACCGTTGGTGGCAAGCGTTTGATTTCCGTAAATTGTGAAGGGGTTTCCTCGGAAATCGCTGAAATGAGCACCCGCTTCCTTGGCGATGAGTACACCTGCTGCCTGGTCCCACGGCTGTAATTTAAATTCCCAATAACCGTCAAAACGTCCGCAGGCCATATGGCAAAGGTCAAGCGCGGCTGAGCCGAGCCGGCGGATGCCGTGGGTTTTCCCCATAAAGGCCCTGAAAATTCTCACGTAATAAGCTGCACGTTTGTAGCGATCGTAAGGAAAGCCGGTGACGAGCAGGGACGTTTTAAGCGTTTTGTTTTTGGAAACACGGATTCTCTTTCCGTTTAGCCACGCGCCTTTATTTTTCTCCGCCCAGAACCATTCATTGTAAAATGGGTTCCAAACGCCGCCCAGTTTCAAAGCCCCCTTTTCTTCGTACGCGATGGAAACACACGCCATCGGAAGGCCATGAGCAAAATTGGTGGTGCCGTCAATCGGATCGATAATCCATTTTGCGGATGATTTTTTTTGCGGCAAGGATTCTTCGGCGAGAATGGAATGATTCGGAAAGTTCCGGTGAATGATCCCGATAATCAAACGCTCTATTTTCCCGTCCGTTTCCGTGACAAGACTGACGGGGCCTTTGTAGCTGATTTGTTTCGGGCGGTCCATGGCGCGCTTTAAAACGCGGCCGGCTTCTATTAATGCTTTTTCGAGTGTTCGTTTGATTTTGTTCACGTTGATTTATGTCCTAAGTTTTGTTAGGATAACAGTTTAAATTGAAAATTTCAACAGACCAATCTGGCTGTCATCGCGAGGACGGCGAAAAGCCCGGACGAAGCGATCTGACGCGAAGCGTCATCCTGAGGCGCAGCCGAAGGATCTATGGTCTTAGATTCTTCGCTTGCGCTCAGAATGACAATCAAGTTCGCTTCGCTCGCAATGACGCTGACATTACTTGGGAGACATATGGGATACAAGGTGACATTGATTCGCGGCGATGGAACGGGGCCGGAACTGGCGGAAGCGGCCAAAGCCGTTTTGGATGCGACAGGCGTCAAATTTGATTGGGACATACAGGAAGCCGGACTCGACTGTGTGGAAAAGGAAGGAACGCCGCTTCCGGACCGCCTGCTCGAGTCGCTTCGAAAAAATCATGTCGGCCTTAAAGCGCCGATCACTACGCCCGTGGGCACCGGCTTTCGCTCGGTGAATGTGGCCTTAAGAAAAGAATTTGACCTTTATGCCTGCTTTCGTCCCTGCAAATCTTATCCCGGCGTGCGCTCACACTATCAAAATATCGATCTCGTGATCGTGCGCGAAAATACGGAAGACCTTTATGCCGGCATCGAATTCCAAAAAGGCACGCCCGAAGCCAAAGAAGTCATCGACACCTGTGTCCGCCTTTCCAAAAAACAGATTCGCCCGGATTCGGGAATTAGTATCAAACCGATTTCGGTTTCGGGTACCGAACGAATTGTGAAATGGGCTTTTGAATACGCCCGAAAGTACAAACGCAAAAAAGTCACCTCGGTTCACAAAGCCAATATCATGAAGTTCACAGACGGTCTTTTTCTCGAGGTTTCGCGCGAAGTAGCCAAAAAATACCCCGACATCGAATTCGAAGACCGCATCGTAGACAATATGTGCATGCAGTTGGTCCAGCATCCGGAGAACTATGATGTTCTGGTGCTCCCAAATCTTTATGGCGACATTCTTTCAGATGTTTGTGCGGGGCTTGTCGGCGGTCTGGGGGTTGCCCCGGGCGGAAACATCGGAGAAAAAGGCGCGATTTTTGAGGCCACACATGGTTCCGCTCCGAAATACAAGGGGCTCAATAAAGTCAATCCCACCGCAATGATTCTCTCCGGTATGCTCATGCTTCGTTATCTCGGCGAGGAAGCCGCAGCTGATCGTTTGGAGCAGGCCGTGGCCAAAGTGATTCGCGATGGAAAATATGTGACTTATGACATGAAAGAAAATCGCACCGACCCTTCCGCCGTAGGTACGAAAGAAATGGGCGATGCGATTATTCGTGAGTTAAAAAGCGGAAAATTATCACCGGTAAAAAAATGAATAAGCCCAGAGTAACCGTCGTTGGCGCCGGATTTGTCGGGGCCGGCGTGGCCCAGCGCATTCTTGAAAAAGAAATCGCGAATGTGGTTTTAGTCGATGTCGTTGAAGGGCTCCCGCAAGGCAAGGCGCTTGACATGATGGAGTCTGCACCGGTCGAAGGGTTTAAGACGGCGATTACGGGCACAAATTCCTACGAGGAGACGAAAAATTCTGACCTTGTGGTGATTACGGCGGGCCTGGCACGGAAACCCGGCATGAGCCGCGACGATCTTCAGGAAAAAAACGCGGAAATTGTCGGCGGGATTGTGAGCGAAGCCGCGAGTCGTTCCCCAAAAGCTGTTCTCATCATCGTTACCAATCCACTGGATGTGATGACGTATCTTGCCTGGAAAAAATCCGGGTTTGACTCCAAGCGCGTCATCGGCATGGCGGGCGTGCTGGATTCCTCGCGCTACGCTTATTTTATTTCACTGGAACTCAAATGCGCTCCGAATGAAGTGGAAGCGATGGTGCTCGGGGGACATGGAGATCAAATGGTTCCGGTTCCCGAACATACCAAAGTAAAAGGGAAACCAATTACCCAATTGCTTTCGCCCGAGAAAATCGCGGCATTAAATAAGCGCACCGCCGACGGCGGCATTGAAATCGTGAATTTACTTAAAACCGGAAGCGCTTATTACGCGCC
>CAYJWM010000095.1:3881-5818 GCA_964373885.1 uncultured bacterium
GTAAAAAAAGTGGTCGAGCTTTCGCTCACGCCGGAAGAAAAATCCGCGCTTCAGAAGTCCGCCGAGCATGTCCGCGAAAACTGCGCGAAATTAAAACTGTGAATTTCATTATTAGTAAAGTGATATCAATTTCCCTCTCCCTCTAAAGAGGGAGAGGGTTAGGGTGAGGGTGTTGTGGCCACTTCTTTTGCTCGAACGCTTCGTAAAAAGCAAACAGATGCTGAAAAAGTGCTTTGGCATTCTTTAAGAAATCGCCAAATAAATAATTATAAATTTAGACGTCAGCATGAGGCAGGTCCTTATATTGCTGATTTCTGTTGTGTCGAAAAAAATATTATCATTGAATTAGATGGAGGTCAGCACAGCGTACAAAAAGAAAAAGATAAATTGCGCACTCATTTTCTAAACAAGATGGGTTATCGAATCATTAGATTTTGGGATCACGAAATACTAACGCAAAAAGAATCAGTATTAGAAAAGATCCGTTTAGTTTTAGAAAACCCTCACCCCAGCCCTCTCCCTAAAAGGGAGAGGGAGTAAAATGAGCAATTCATTCAATTCCAAGTCTGTTCTCAACGTTGGCAAAAATACCTTCACGATTTATCGTCTGGATGCGCTGAAAAAAGCCGGCTTTGCGATTGACCGGCTGCCGTTTTCGATTCGCATTCTGCTGGAAAATTTGCTTCGAAAAGAAGACGGAAAAAATGTAAAGCGCGAAGACATCGAAGCGCTTGCAAAATGGGATTCGAAAAAACCTTCCGATAAAGAAATCGCTTTTACCCCTGCCCGAGTGCTGCTTCAGGATTTTACCGGCGTTCCCACCGTTGTGGACTTGGCTGTCATGCGCGATTGGATCAAGAAAATGGGAGGGGACCCCAAAAAAATAAATCCGCTGGAGCCGGCCGATCTCGTGATTGATCATTCCGTACAAGTGGATTATTTTGGTTCCCCCGCCGCTTTCCAGGAAAACGCCAAAAAAGAATTTTCACGCAATCAGGAACGCTACCAGTTTTTAAAATGGGGCCAGCGCGCGTTTCAGAATTTTCGCGTCGTCCCGCCCAACACCGGAATTGTCCACCAAGTGAATCTGGAATATCTTGCTCCGGTGGTATTTACCAAAAAGTGTCATTCTGAGCCCTTCACTTGTCATTCTGAGCCCTTCGTTTGTCATTCTGAACGAAGTGAAGAATCTCAGGGTAAACTCCGCGAAGAATCTATGATTCAGAGACCCTTCGCTAACGCTCAGGGTGACATTTGGGAAACCTTCGCTTATCCCGACACGCTGATCGGCACGGATTCGCATACCACGATGATTAACGGTCTCGGTGTGCTCGGATGGGGTGTCGGCGGGATTGAAGCCGAGGCGGCCATGCTGGGTCAGCCCATTTCCATGCTCATTCCGGAAGTGGTGGGTTTTAAACTTACCGGCAAACTTTCCAAGGGCGTTACCGCTACCGATCTTGTGCTGACCGTGACGCAGATGCTCCGAAAAAAAGGTGCGGTCGGAAAATTTGTGGAGTTTTTCGGCCCAGGCCTTGATTCGCTTTCGCTTGCCGATCGCGCGACCGTGGCGAATATGTGTCCCGAATACGGCGCCACCGTCGGATTTTTCCCGGTGGATTCCGAAACGCTTCGTTATCTTGAATTAAGCGGACGCTCAAAAGAGCAGGTCGAGCTTGTCAAAACTTATTTGAAAGAGCAGGGACTTTTCAGAACGAACGATACGCCGGACCCCGTTTTTTCAGACTCACTTGAGCTTGATTTAAAAAATGTGGAACCGAGTCTTGCGGGCCCCAAACGTCCGCAGGACCGCGTGCGGCTCGGCGACGCTGGCCGGTCCTTTAAAGAAGCGCTTCCGACGCTTGTGAAAAACAAGCCAGACGCGAATGGCAGCGCAGCAGTCGTCGCAGACGGCAGCGCAGCAGTCGTCGCAGACG
>CAYJWM010000096.1:0-5799 GCA_964373885.1 uncultured bacterium
GGGTGCATACCACTTGATACAGTTGCTTTTCGTGTCATCCTCAAGCGATAGCGAAGGATCTGACATCAGAGATCCTTCGTCGCTTACGCTCCTCAGGATGACGCTTGATGTCATGCTGAGGCGTAGCCGAAGCATCTCGCGTCAGATTCTTCGGCTTCGCCTCAGAATGACAGCTGTATGAAGTGGTATGCACCCTTAAGACGGAAGTTTGAATTTTTCGCGGAGCGTGCCGAAATAACTTCGTTTCGAGCTTTTGACCAGAAGAAAATGATTTGCCGAGCGGGTAATTTCCACCACCGAATGCCGGTCGATTTGCATGTCTCGCTGCCCATCCGCCGTAAAAAGCGCTTTCTCCTGGTCCTGTTCACAGGTCACGCGGATCCGTATCGTCTGATCTCCCGGCACCACCAGCGGCCTTAAAGCCGAAGCATGCGGGCAAATCGGGGTGATCACAATATTGTCGAGCGAGGGATGCACAATCGGTCCTCCCGCTGAAAGCGAATAGGCCGTGGAGCCCGTAGGCGTGGCCACAATGATGCCATCACCTGAAAAACCGGTCGCACGCTCCGAGCCGATATCGATTTCAACGCTCATGTAACGCGTCAAGCCCTCCCGATTGATCACCATATCGTTTAAGGCCTGAAAACGCCGCTCGGGATGATTTTGGGCCGAATTTGAGTCACTCCACACCATGGCCTGAAGCATCATCCTCTTTTCAATCTGAAAATGGCCCACAAAAATCGCTTTTAATTCGTCATAAAGCTCCTCGGTTCTCACCTCGGTTAGAAAACCGAGACTGCCGATATTGACTCCGAGCACCGGCACCTGGCGCTCGACCATTTTCCCGGCAAGGCCGAGAATGGTGCCGTCGCCGCCAAGACAAATCGCCAAATCGATTTGAGGAAGAACCTGCTCAAAAGAGACGGACGCATCGAACACTTGAATATCCCGTTTGAGAAGCCAATCTTTTAACTCGGCTTCCAATTTCCGGGCGCCCGGTTTGGTGGGATTCGCCAAAAGTGCTATTCGTTTGACTGGGGTCGTAAGGGCCATGGGGGTTTTAACTCAAGAGGCCGGGATTTGCTCGCGGACAGGCGCTTGGGATTTGCGGATTTCAAAAATCGCCTTGGCGAGTTTTGGAGCCGAAAGCCCGAAATGGTCCAGCATCGACTCACGCGAACCGTGTTCGCTGAATTGATCCGGCAGGGCGAATCGTTTCACGAAAATATTATGTATCTGCTTTTCTTCGAAAAATTCCAGGATTTTAGAACCAAACCCGCCCGTAAGCACATGTTCTTCAACGGTAAAAATATATGGAGTTTTCTGGGCAATTTCCAAAATCAATTGCTCATCGAGCGGTTTGGCAAACCGTAAATTGCAGACGGCGGCCTCAATTCCTTCCTCCGCCAAAAGCTCGGCGGCGCGAAGCGAGGGCTCCACCATGCTCCCCAAAGTGAAAATCGCGACATCACGGCCTTCCCGAAGCATTTCCCCTTCACCCACCTGAAATAATTTGGTCGGCGCTTTCACGCTGGACGGAATGGTCCCCCTCGGAATCCGCATCGCAAAAATATTCGCATATTGAAGGCCGAGTCTCAGCATCTGAAAAAGCTCTGCTTCATCTTTGGGCGCCCCGATCGCAATACCTGGAATATGTCCGAGATAACTGATGTCAAAAACACCGTTATGGGTGGCGCCGTCGGCACCGACAAGCCCCGCGCGGTCCAGACAAAGTGTCACATTCAGTTTTTGAAGCGCCACATCGTGAATCAATTGGTCCTGTGAACGCTGCAGAAAAGTGGAATAAATCGCGCACACGGGCTTTAAACCGCCCTTTGCCAGCGCGCCGGCAAAGGTCACGGCATGCTGTTCGGCAATTCCGACGTCAAAAAAACGGTCCTGAAATTCTTTGGCAAATTGGGCCAGTCCCGTCCCTGAAGGCATGGCGGCGGTAATGGCCACCACGCGTTTGTCTTCGCGCGCCAATTGGCAAATGGCCCTGCCGAAGGCCTGTGTGTAGGTAAGCTCGTCTTTTTTCTCGCGTTCAGCCGGACTTTTGATTTTTTCGCCCGTTTTCACGTCAAAAGGCGTGACCCCGTGGAGCCGCTCGGCGTCCTGCTCCGCAAAAGGATACCCTTTGCCTTTTTGCGTCACGATGTGAAGCAGACAAATGTCGTCCAATTTCAAAATATTTTGAATGGTTTGCACAAGCCCCGTCACATTGTGACCGTCCACAGGGCCGAAATAGCGAAACCCCAATTCCTCGAAAAGCATGCCGGGGACAAGCAAATGTTTAAAACTTTCAAAACCGAGAACCGCGAGTTTTCTGAGCCGCGGAAAATGATTGAGCTTTCTTTCCACCTCCGCGCGGATGCGGTTGTACAGCGGGTTGGTGATCACTTTATTTAAATACTTGCTGATTGCGCCCACGTTCTTGGCAATCGACATTTCATTGTCGTTCAAAATAATGAGCATGCGCTTTTTCAAATGGCCGGCATTGTTGAGCGCCTCATAGGCCAGCCCGCCCGTCAGCCCTCCGTCGCCCACCACCACCACCACATTTTCTTTCCCCCCCGTCAAATCGCGCGCGACCGCAAGTCCCAATCCTTGAGAAATGGCCGTACAGGCATGGCCCACGATAAATTGATCATGCGGGCTTTCAAACGGCGACGGAAAACCGCTTAAGCCCCCGTCTTGGCGGATGGTATGCATTTGATTCCGGCGGCCCGTAATCATCTTATGAATATAGGCCTGATGGCCGACGTCCCAGCAAATTTTATCCGTCGGAGAATTTAAAATGTAATGAAGCGCGACATTTAATTCCACGGCACCGAGACTCGCGCCCAAATGCCCGCCGATTTTGGAAATGGTATCGACCAAAAAGGTGCGATATTCCTGACACACGCGGGGCAGTTCTATCAGGGGGATTTTTTTCAAATCCGCGGGGGAATTAACGTTTTGAATATATTGATAGGATTTCATCTCTCAATATCTGTGTCATTGTCATTCTGAGCCCTTCGGACGTCATTCTGAGCCTGCCTGCCGGCAGGCAGGCGATAGCGAAGCATCTCAGGGTAAACTCCGCGAAGAATCCATGAGATCCTTCGGCTTCGCCTCAGGATGACAACGTTTCACGTTGTCATTTTTTACGTTCTAAAACGAAATCGGCCGTTTTCAAAAGGCCGCCCGCCTTCGAAAATCCGTCCAATTCCTGCTTGGCTTTGGATATAAGTTCTTTTGCTTTTTCCTCTGCCTCATGAACGCTCATGAAGCGCAAAACGCCGTCCGAGTCCAGTATATCATCCACGATTTGGAAGGCCAAACCCAAATATTCCCCAAACCGCACGATATGGTTTTCATCCGCCTGCTTGGCGCGCGACACGATGGCTCCGATCAAACAGCTGGTTTTAATAAGCTGCCCCGTTTTTCGAATATGAATGCGCTCAAGCTCCGGAAGATTCATTTCGGATTTTTCGGAAACCAGCTCCAGCACCTGCCCCCCCACCATCCCAAAGGTTCCTATGGCACGGGCAAGCTCCCGCGAAATCCTCTGGGACATCTCGGCATCTTTCATTTCACCAATCACATAAAACGCAAGCGTCTGAAGCGCATCGCCCGCCAGAAGCGCGACGGCAAAGCCGAATTTTTTGTGGCAGGTCAATTGGCCCCTCCGAAACTCATCATTGTCAAGACACGGCAAATCGTCATGAATCAGTGAATAAGAATGAATGAATTCAACAGCGCATGCCGGAATAAGCACCTCATCCATATTTCCCCCGAGCGTTTTCGAAACCTCAAGCGCCAAAAGGGGGCGAATGCGCTTGCCGCCCTGGAGCACGGAATAACGCATGGCCTCATGAATTTGCTGGGGACTTTGGGAGGCGGGGGGCAGAAAACGGTCCAATGCCTTCTCAATCAAAGACAATGAGTGAGCAAAATACGTTTCAAATGACTGGAATTTTTTTAAGTCGGGATTCATCGTGTTTAAAGTAAAAGATGGTCATCAGAGGCGTCGGACTCTTTAGCTGCCGTCTCGGACGACTGCTTCGCTGCTTTTTTTGCCTTCTTCCGCTCCACCTTCTCCGGTTCACTGCCGTCTCGGACGACTGCTTCGCGGCCCAAAGCGCGCGTTAAGGTCTCGATTTTTGTCTCCGCCTGCGCCAGTTTCTGATTGAGGGCGCGCGAAAGCTTGACGCCCTCCTCGTAGCGTTTGAGCGCTTCCTCGAGCGGAATATTTCCGCTCTCAAGCTCCTCGACGATTTGTTCCAGCCGTTCCAGCGCTTTCTCGAATTTAATTTCCTGTTCCATGGTCACTCCTTACCCAAAGTGTCATTCTGAGAATGTTTCTGTTTGTCATGCTGAGCGTAGCGAAGCATCCACGCATAGATTCTTCACTCGGGCTTTTTGCCGCCCTCGCAGAGGGTCGTTCAGAATGACACATCAATCATTCGCTCAGGATGACACGGATGTCTTAATCACTTTAGACTCAATCGTTCCCGAATGAAGCTTGCTCTCGATTAAGTCCCCCGCCGTTACTTGATTTTGCTGTTTAATCAAATTTCCGTTTGAATCAAACGTGATGCTGTAGCCGCGGCCCAAAATGGCGAGCGGGCTTAAAACCTCTAATTTTCCGACGCAATTTTGAAACAAATGGCGTTTGTGCTCAAAAAACCCTCTCACGTAATTTTGCATCTGACGCAAAAGCTCGTCCACCCGCTGGGAAAGCTGATCCAAATAAACCTTGGGTTTTCGGAATGCGTAACTTTCTTTGACGGCCAAAAACGCTTCGCGCTTGCTTTGAAAAATGGTTTGAATTCCATTGATCATGCGCTCGCGCGTCTCCTGAATTTTTCCGGCGAGCTCATCCCAGTGCATGACCGCCTGTTCGGCTGCGGCCGTCGGCGTGTGGGCGCGCAAATCCGCCACCAAATCCGCGATGGTCCAGTCCACCTCATGGCCGACGGCTGAAATCACGGGAATTTTGGAACCGTAAATCGCGCGGGCCACGATTTCCTCGTTGAACGCCCAAAGGTCTTCCAAGCTTCCGCCGCCCCGGCCTATAATCATCAGATCCAGCGATACGGATTTATTTAACTTCTCTATCGCTTCCGCCACTTCCAAAGCCGATCCGTCCCCCTGGACCCGCACCGGATACAAAAAAATATGAAGCCCGAATTCCCGCGCCTTGAAAATCTTCAGCATGTCCTGAATCGCCGCGCCGGTCGGCGAGGTGACAATGCCGATGCGCTTCGGGTAAAATGGGACCTGCTTTTTATGTTCGGGGCGGAACAGCCCTTCTTTTTCAAGCCGCTCTTTGAGCTGAATAAACGCAAGCTGAAGCGCGCCGAGCCCTTTGGGCTCCATACGCTGGACGTACACCTGATACTGCCCGCGCACATCGTAAACCGAAATTCGACCGATGCAAATGACTTGAAGTCCGTCTTTTGGCTCAAATTTGAGAAATTGATTTTCACGGGCGAAAAAGACAGCCGAAATCTGGGCCGATTCGTCTTTTAATGTAAAATAAATATGGCCCGAGCTGTGCCGCTTGAAATTGGAAATTTCCCCCTCGATCCAAATGGCCGGAAACTCTGACTCCAGAAGCGAGCGGATTTTACGGGTGACTTCGCTGACTTTATAAATTTTGGGGGCTTGGGCCGGCTCTATTTTATAATCTTGAATGGTATTCCGCATAAAACTCGGTCATTTTAACACTTTTTTTCAAAAGGGGACAGGCAGGATTTATGGGTGCATACCACTTGATACAGTTGCTTTTCGTGTCATCCTGAGCCCTTCGTT
>CAYJWM010000097.1:0-5790 GCA_964373885.1 uncultured bacterium
AGCACCCTTGTGGTGTCGCCTCAGAATGACAGCTGTATGAAGTGGTAGGCACCCAAATAAAGTCAAAGGTTTGAATCGCCTCTTTAAAACGAGTATAATCCAAAACCGTGAAAACCGAAACCGTTACGGAAAAACAGCGTTTCTGCTGGATTGATCAGCTGCGCGGGAGCGCCATTTTGTATCTTGCTATCTGCAATCTCATACACTGGCCGAAAGGCAACGGAGTCCTTGAGTTTTTATTTTCGCATGCACCGGCTGAAGCCGCTTCCATGACGTTGAGGGATGTCAGCGCCTCGGCATTTATTTTTATCATGGGTTTTCTCTATGGCTACGCGTTTCACCGGCACAGCAAGCGATCGGGCGTCAGAGGCGCCGGTGAGCGTCTGGTATTCCGCTACGGGCTTATCTTCATTCTGGGAATGTTGATATCGTTCGTAGGGCAAGGAACATTCCTCAAAGAAAAAGCGCTCGAGAGCGGCAGACATTTGACGGTCATTGTCTGGGACGTTCTGCCGGCGATTGGGCTGGTCGGTTTGGTGGGGCTGCCCTTTTTATTTTTGAAACCCAGAATACGGCTGTTCGCGGGATATGCCTTGATGTTTTTTTATCAAATCATGCTGTCCACCGAAAGCACCGGCTGGAAACTGTACGCCGTAAAATCGGCCCATGGCGGGATTCTGGCAGCCGCGTTTTCCTATTCGGCCCAGCTCATTATCGCATCCGCCCTGGGAGAATATTTCTTTTCGAGAGCGGCCCGTGTTCAAAATAAAGCTTATCAGCGTCTGGCCTTGTTCGCTGCCGTTAATCTTTTACTGGGTTTTTGCGCGGCATTTGTGCCGGAACTAGGGATAAGCAAACGGCAGGTTTCCATGGCTTATTCCATGATCGCAATGGGCATCACCGTATCGGCAGGGCTTGTGTTCGTTTTGCTTGAAAAACGCGGCAGGATCAGTTCGCTTCTGGACGCGCTCGGAAAAAATCCGTTTTTGATTTACTTGGCCGCCATCGGACTGGAGCTCGCTCTCTATGAAACGATTCTGGAAAACGCCAAGACATGGGTCCGGATACTTGTGGGGGCCGGCTGTTTGGCGGCCGTGGGCATACTCGCCGTCCAGCTGCACCGCCGGCGCATCATTTTTAAAACGGAAACGGTCGCGCTATGGGGGACCATAATGATTCTGCCGGTTGCCGTCGTCATGCTCATCATACGAACAATGGGACGGTGACTGTGACAACTCGAAAGTGGGTTTTGACCGCTTGCTTTCTTATTGGAATCATCGCGATCGGCGTCACTTATCAATATGCTTATCAGGTCCGCAAGACCGCGTACCGCGAAACGATTGCCGGATATTATCGCGAGTATTTCGGCCGCGAGCCGAAAGAAACGGAACTCCGTTATTGGGCCAATTTGGCTGTGAACCGCTGGGGGATTGAAAAAGTGAAGCGGGTAGCCTTTATTGAAGGCAAGGCAAAAAGGGACAGCTGATGCAGATTCTTAAAGACCTGGACGCGGATTTATTCCTGAAAATAAACGGCTTGGGTAACCCGGTTTTGGATTATGTTCTGGCCTGGCCCACTTTTTTGGGCGAAACATTAATTCTTTACGCAATCGTCTTAACACTCATGCTCATTTGGGAGGGCCGGCGGGAGGGATTCAAAAAGTTTTCTTGGGTCCTGGCAGGTATGCTCACGGAGCGGCTGGTCGTCACTTTTTTAAAAGAGGCGATCGGCCGTGAGCGGCCGTATACTTTTTTCGAGGATGCTTTTTCGCAAGGGCTGGTCAATATCAACTACATTCTCGGGTTTAATCTTTCCGAACGATCTTTTCCTTCCGGCCATGCAGCGCTTTCCTTTGCCGTCGCGTTTCTGCTGAATCGGCTCTATGGCCCCAAACTGCGTTTCACCTATCTGATCGCCGCCTGGATTGCGCTCACAAGAATTTACGTGGGGGCGCATTTCCCCTCCGATACAATCGGAGGGGCGCTTATCGGCCTTGCGACCGCATGGGCCGTGGCCCGGTGGTTAAGCTATGACAAATGGTGTGGAATGTGGAGAGCGTTCCGGAATCGCCTCAAAAAAACAGGCCGGCCGAAAACAGAATTTAACTAGGTGATGATCATTACAAAATTCGAGAAGCCAGTTTTTCCAGCTTTCTTCCAAATAGACAGCAGAGAAAAAAGAGCCCGAGCGCGATCAATTCGCCCCACAAAATGTAGTAAGGCCAGGGTCCCAAGTAATCCAAAAGACTCGGGTGTTCGGGTTTTCTCGCCAAATAACCAAAATTTGTTCCGAGCCCCCAATTTGCGAACCCGGCAATCAGCGCGTAAAGATTGGTAAAAAACCAAGCCCGCCAAACCGAAGCAACCGTCACCTTTGCATAGCCCCGTACCAATAGATAAATCACGCCCAAGACGATACCACAGTGGCCGAGAAAAAAGCTCGCCCATGGAAAACTCGGAAATCCTTCGCGAAGATCCGGCGTGAGAACCGCTTGGAGACTGCCGGCAAGCCCCCAAAAGAAAGCAAGCTCGCCCGTCCATGCGTTTCTCGTAAGAAGCGACCAAACCAAGAGAAGTAGAGCGAAATCGCAAAGGTGAAGCGGAAGAAGAAGGACGCCCTGGCTGATATGAAAAATCAATGAGCCGATCTCATTGGTAAGCAGCAAGAGCGCGAGAATGAAGCGCAGGGGGCGATCGTCACGAACATTTCGGATTTGCTTCGCGCGAAGCATGAGCATGAGGCCTGCGGCCGCCATGAACATCAAAACCGCCCAATGATCCGGACCAAATGGATGAAAGGTCATCGCGCGGAACGGATCACTCTGGGATCCTGTAAGACGAGCTCGAGAATGCGGGCTTCAGGATATTCTTTTCGGACATATTCTCTGCCGATCGCATTATTGTTGGAATCCATCACGTGATCGCGATCTGTTTCTTCCATACCGCCGCGCTCATGGGCGGCGGTCACCTGCTGCGCAAATTCCGGACCAAATTCCTTGGTCAGAAGATAGCTCCAGAGGACATGGCGGTAGGCGTCTTCAGGCACGGAAGGATTTTGTTCATGCGCTTCTTCAGCCGCCTTTTGAGCATAGGTGCTGATCCTGAGGAGCTGGGGAACCTTCAAGGGATGTTCGGAAAGCAGGCGGATTTCGGTTTGATTGAGCCGTTCTTCGAGTTCTTCTGAAATTTTTTCAAGATCACCCTGGTCCAGAATGAGCACGGATTCATTCCCTTTGCGCTCCACACGAAAATCGGTCTCAACCCGTTTTTCATCGATCATGAAATTCATAGCGCCGGAAAATTCGACAAAGGTAAGACATCGGCCATGGATCAGGAGGCCCGCCAAATCTTGCGCCAAAGCCGCGGCGGCGGAAAGAGTTTCCCTGGGTCTTGTGAAATCAAACTGAAACTTTGTCTCGAGATAATCACCCACCAGCCGATCACCTTCGCGGGGAAACTCTTCGAAATCTCTTTTCAAACGTTCTTTTAAGAGCACATCCAAGCCCTTTGCCTTAATGAAAAGCATTCGGCCACGGAAACTTTCAAGACCAAGCGTAAATTCATCCAGCGTGAATGCAAATTCCCGGTCTGAAAGCGGAAGGTCCTGCAAAGCGATTTTCCCGCTCAGAGAAAGTTTTCTCCACGTGGCGGCGCTCGGGAAGCGGAATGAAACGCTTTGAAAATCGGCTTCTTTAATTTCAAGGCCCCGCTCTTCGGCCTGAGCAGAAAGGTATTGAATCGCAATCCGCGAAGCGCGGTCTAAAACCGCGCCCGCGCCAAAATAAAAACCGGCGGCCGGCACGGCAAGGGTGAGCAATAATATGACAAACGCTTTTTTCATAGATTTTGAAAAAGACAATAGGTGAAATTCTGTACCGTCTTAAAGGGCGTTTTATGATCCTCGTCAAGACTGTCTAACAATTTAAAATGAGGCCCCAGCTCGTTAGATAAGGTCTCGGAACTGTAGCGGGCCACATCAAGTCCGCTGCATGTTAAGGGCCCCTTTAATGAAAATGTGGAAATGACGACAAAACCCCCGGGTTTCAGCGAAGTAGTTAATGTTTCTTTGTATCGTTCTCTATCCTGAACTTTTGTCAAGAAATGGAAAACGGCGCGGTCATGCCAAAGGGCATAATGATTTTGGGGAAGGACCGCCTGCGTAATATCAGCAGCAATCCATTGTATTTTTTGTGCTTCCCGCCCTAGCCGTTTTTTTGAGACGCCGAGAGATTGAGACGAAACATCCAAAACAGTAATATTCGTAAAGCCGTCCATCAAAAGATCGTCCACCAGCGTTGAAGCCCCTCCGCCCACGTCAATAATAGGAGCGCCTTTTTGAATGCCTGTCTGCCTAATAAGCCTTAAAGATTCCGAAAGGTGGGTTTTGAACCAACTCACCTTCTTTGGATTTTTTGTTTTATAAATATTTTCCCAATGAGATTTTTTATCTATAGACTTGTTCGTCATTCCAAAACGCCTGTTTTGCAGACTTGGGCGTATTTTTTTGCGCTTTCTCTGACCGTTCTTTGATACGTGTGATAATCAATATCGATCAAACCGAATCTCGGGCCAAAACCCTTGTCCCACTCAAAATTGTCCATGAGCGACCAGTAAAAATAACCCTTTACCCCAACGCCTTCCTCCATGGCCCGGTGAATATTTTTTAAGTGCTCCCGCACATATTCCCACCGCAGATTGTCATCGGGTGTGCAAATGCCGTTTTCCGTAATCATAATCGGCAAAGCGTACTTTTTAAGCTCGAGCAACATGTCATACAATCCCTCAGGGTAGATATCCCATCCTATGGAATTTTTCTTAACCGGATAATGGTTATTCCGACAGACATCCGCAACCAAGTTGCGAATCCCCCACCTTTTAAGTTCCACCAATTGCCGCGTATAATAATTGACCCCCACAAAATCCATGGCCTTCGCCCGCATGACCGAATTAAGAAATCCCAAATTAAACCACTTGTGGCGCAGGGACGCGGCAAGTTGATTCTTCACACTCGGCGCACAAGCGAGATAGGCCTGTGTATATTGCGAAACACTGACGGAAGGCCGAGGAAGATTCAACTCTCGATAAACTTTATGGATCAGCCCATAAGCATTGACATGCGCGGAGATCATATTGCTTTCAACCGTATGCACTTTCAAAGGCGATTTTTTCTGGGGAGGCCATGCGCCCAAAACATAGGCATGGGATATAAAGATGGTGGGCTCGTTGATGGTAATCCAATAATGCACGTGTTTCGCCAAAGCACGGGTCACAAATTCCACATAACGCTGAAAATAATGCACGGAGCGCTTATTTTCCCAGCCCCCCGCTTCGGCAAACCAGATGGGGTTCGTAAAATGATGCAGCGTCACGATCGGCTCAAGATTGCGCGCTTTCAAAGAAAGAATAACGTCTACATAATGTTTTAACTCTGCTTCTGAAAGTTTTCCTTCTTCCGGCTCGATCCGGCCCCACTCGATCGAGAAACGATGGGCATTGTGATTCAGCCCTTTGGCGAGGTCAAAGTCCTGCTCATACAGCTCGTAATGGCGCGAGGCCCGTCCGGAATTTTCTTTCCCCGCTTGCTTTTCCCATTCCCACCAATCGGAATGAACATTGTCCCCTTCGACCTGATAAGCAGAGGTGGCCGCTCCCCAGAGGAAATCGTGCGGGAATTTGATCATGGCCAAATTATATCATTACGCTCTTTGGGCCGATAAATAAAGTACAAGCCGGACAACGGGTGCATACCACTTGATACAGTTGCTTTTCGTGTCATCCTGAGCCCTTCGTT
>CAYJWM010000098.1:0-5727 GCA_964373885.1 uncultured bacterium
CATAGATTCTTCGGCTTCGCCTCAGAATGACAGCTGGATGAAGTGGGATGCACCCGTGGCGGGTGTACATTTGACACAGAATTACAGCGTTCCGTGCGCCCGAACCGCCGCTCCCTTTTCCCGTATTCGGCGATCGCTTTTAAAAAATCCTCGCGGCCAAAGTCCGGCCAGTATTTTTCGCTCACATAAATCTCCGTATAGGAAATTTGCCAAAGAAGAAAATTGCTCACCCGCATTTCTCCGCTCGTTCGAATCAAAAGATCGGGATCCGGAATTCCGGCGGTATAAAGCCGGCTTGAAAAAGACGCTTCGTCGATCTCACTCGGCGCAAGCCGCCCCGCCTTGGCATCCTCACACAAACGTCTGGCTGCTTCCACAATTTCAAGACGGCTGGAGTAACTGAGCGCCAAATTCAGGGTAATGGCGGTATTCGAGCGCGTGCGTTCGACGTTGCGCTCAATTTTTTTCCGAATCGGTTCCGGCAAATCTTCCGGCTTTCCAATCACCTGAAGACGGACCCCCTGGGCATTCATTTCATCCAGCTCCGAATCCAGATATTCACCCAACAGATTCATCAAAAATTCCACTTCCGGTTTCGGCCTGGCCCAATTTTCTTTTGAAAAAGCATACAGCGTCAGATATTGAATGTGAAGCCCGATCGCCGCCTTCAGAATGTCGCGGATGCGCTCGACGCCTTTCTGATGGCCTCGAATCCTCGGAAGTCCGCGCTCCCGGGCCCATCTGCCGTTTCCATCCATAATGATGGCCACATGGCGGGGAATATTATCCATGGCGGCTGTTCACCCAAATCGTCTCCGACCGTTTGGACCCGACCGAAACAATTGAAATGGGGATCCTAAGCACCTGTTCGAACCGTCTTAAATAACTTTGCGCCCGGCGGGGTAAATCATTCCATCGGCGCACTGACTCGACGGACTCCTTCCAGCCCTCAAACTCTTCGTAAACGGGCTCGGCCCCTTCCAACACTTCCAAATCCGCCGGAAAATGGTCGTATCGTTTTCCGTGAAACCGGTAAGCGACGCACAATTTAATTTTGGAGAGATGATCGAGCACGTCCAGTTTCATCACGGCCATTTCGTTCAAACCGTTGACGCGCACCGAATGGCGCGCAAGCACCGCATCAAACCAGCCGCATCGCCTGGGGCGCCCTGTAGTGGCACCGTATTCTTCTCCGCGTTCCCGAACTGAAGCGTTCAGCGCCGCCGGGAATTCGGTCGGAAACGGCCCTTCTCCCACGCGTGTGGTATAGGCCTTCACCACCCCGATCACGCGGTCCACATCGGCGGGACCAATTCCGGTTCCCGTCAAAGCGCCGCCGACGGAAGCGTTTGAAGAGGTCACGAACGGATAAGTGCCGTGGTCCAAATCGAGGAGCGTCCCTTGCGCTCCTTCAAACAGAATGCGTTTCCTTTTTCTGGATGCTTCGGACAAAAGCAAACTAGTGTCCCGGACAAACGGGGCCAGTTGGTTTCGATATCGTGCATAGGCGTCATGAACGGCGCGAAAAGACAGGGGCGTATGGCCGTATATTCTTTTAAGCAATAAGTTTTTTTGGCCCAATACAAATTTAAGCCGTTCACGGAACACACGGGGGTTCATTAAATCCACCACCCGAATGCCAAGCCGGTCCGCCTTGTCCGCATAACAAGGGCCGATTCCCTTCTTGGTGGTGCCGATTTTCCCCTTTCCTTTGGCCTCTTCGCGAAGCTGATCCAAGAGCCGGTGATACGGCAGAATGAGATGGGCCCGCTCGCTCACGAACAAGCGGTTCCGAACCGAAATCCCGCTTTTCTCCAGCTTGCGGATTTCTTCAAAAAACGCTTCCGGGTCAAGAACGGTGCCGTTTCCGATGAGACAGACGGTTTTGGGCTGCAAAACGCCTGAAGGAATCAAATGGAGAATAAACTTCTTGGTTCCGAAACAAACCGTATGGCCTGCGTTATTTCCGCCTTGATACCGGACGATGCAATCGCTTTTTTCGCTCAAGAGATCGATGATTTTCCCTTTTCCCTCATCGCCCCATTGAGCGCCAATCAAAATCACATTCGGCATGTCACAGCTTAATCACTTTCGCGTCAATGATCGGCTTAAAGGCCTTCAATTCTTTCAACACTTCGGGCCCGACGGCGGAATCGGTATTAATCACTGTGGTGGCCAACACTTTTCCTTTTTGGGTAATGCGCCCCAGCGTCATCTCGGCAATATTGATTTTGTTTTTTCCGAGAATGGTGCCGATTCCTCCCACCACGCCCGGCTGATCCTCATTGGTAATCACAATCATATAGCCCTTCGGAATGGCCTCCAAAAAGAACTCGTTGATCCGCACAATTCTGGGCTGGCGATTGGCAAAAAGCGTTCCCATGATCAGATTTTTTTGATGATCCATCACCACTTCCACCGTGATGAAGGAAGTAAAATCTTCGATTTGGGTGGTTTTGCTCTCATTGACCGTGATGCCGCGTTCGCGCGCAATCGCAGGCGCGTTGACAAAGTTCACGCTCTCCCCGCAAATCGGCGCGAGCAGGCCCTTCATGACCGCAATCGTCAGGGGGGCCAAATTAAAATTCGTCATCTCGCCTCCATAGCGGATGGAGACCTCGCGGAAGCCCCCCCCGAACAGCTGCGCCTGCATCAGACCGATTCGCTCGGCCAAATCGAGCCATGGCTTTAAGGCGCGCATCGTCTCAAAATCCATCGACGGCAGATTCACCGCGTTTCGAATGCCGCGTTCAAGCAGCGCATCCACCACCTGCTCCACGACCGCGACCGCCACGTTTTCCTGCGCCTCCTGTGTGGCGGCGCCCAGATGAGGCGTGGCCACCACTTGTTCCAGCCCCAGAAGCGGATTATTTCGAGGCGGTTCCTCGGCAAATACATCGAGCGCGGCCCCGCGCACCTTTCCTGATTGAATGGCCTCATAAAGCGCCTTTTCATCGACCAGCCCGCCGCGGGCGCAGTTGATCAAATAAACGCCTCGCTTCATTTTCGAAAACATCTTTTGATCGATCATGTTCTTTGTTTGATCGGTCAAGGGAACGTGAATCGTAATAAAATCGGACTTGGCCATCAAAGAATCCAAATCGGCAAATTCAACCCCTGCCTGCCTCACGCTCTCTTTGGCAATAAAAGGATCGTGAACCAAAATTCTCATTCCAAAAGCCGCGGCCCGTGCGCACACTTCGCGCCCGATGCGCCCGAACCCGATCACCCCAAGCGTTTTGCCGTTGAGCTCCGCGCCGACAAATTGGGTTCTTTTCCACTCCCCCTTTTTAACGCTTGAATACGATTGAGGCACATTACGCGCAAGCGAAAGCAAAAGCGAAAGGGTATGTTCGGAGGTAGAAATGGTATTTCCCTCGGGCGTATTCATCACAATGACGCCCTGCTTGGTGGCCGCTTCCAAATCGACATTGTCCACCCCGACGCCGGCCCGCCCGATCACCTTAAGCCGCTTGGCGGCCCGAATGAGGTCTGCGTTCAAATGCGTGCCGGAACGCACAATGATCGCATCATACTGATCAATGATTTTCGCAAGCTCCGCGCCGGAAAGTCCCGTGCGGACTTCCGTCTGTATGGCCGACTCCTTTTTCAATAGCTCGAGCCCGCGGTCTCCGAGCGCATCACTTACCAGAACCTTAAATTTAGGATTCATCTCTTTGGGCGGTTGGTTATTTTTTGCCGACAAGATCCGGTTTTGATTCAATCACTTGGTCCACAATGCCGTAGGCCCGGGCCTCCTCGGCCGACATAAAAAAATCGCGGTCCGCATCTTTTTCAATGCGCTCCACGGGCTGACCGGTGTGTTTGGCCAAAATGTGATTGAGATCATCCCGAAGCTTTAAAATTTCTTTGGCGTGAATGCTGATATCGGACGCCGTCCCCTGCGCTCCGCCCCATGGTTGATGAATCATGACGCGCGCGTGCGGAAGCGAATATCGTTTGCCCTTGGTGCCGGCAGTCAAAAGAAGCGAGCCCATGCTGGCGGCCTGTCCCACGCAATAAGTGGACACGTCGCATTTGACAAATTGCATCGTGTCATAAATGGCGAGCCCCGCCGTGACGCTTCCTCCCGGTGAATTAATGTAAACGTTGATGTCTTTATTGGGATCGTCCATCTGAAGGAACAAAATTTGCGCGATGATCAGATTGGAAATCGTATCGTCGATCGGAGTCCCGATAAAAACAATCCGGTCTCTCAAAAGCCGCGAATAAATATCATAGGCGCGCTCGCCGCGCCCACTTTGTTCCACCACCATCGGTACCAGATAGCCGCTCATTTGGATCCTCCTTTTTCTTCGTGTTCTACACGCGACACTTCCTTGACATTGGCCCGGTCTTTAAGCCATTGAATTGTTTTTTCACTCACAATTTGAAGCGCAAGCGATTGGCGTTCCTCGCCGCGGCCCGCATAATATTGCTTCACCTCTTCGGCGGGGCGGCCGTACCGCTCGGCAATCAACCGGTATTTTATCTCAAAATCGGCTTCTTCCGCGCGAATATGTTCCCGCGTGGCGATTTCATCGATCAAAAACGAAATCCGTATTTGCCGCTCGGCTGCCTGAAGAAGCTGGGGCTCGAGTGGGTTGACATTCTTCGCCGCCTCGTCTTCTTTCATTCCGCGGCTGATCCGCCCCTGAATTTCCTCACGCCGCAAAGCTTCGGTCCGCTTTTGAACCAATCGCTTGGGAAGGTCAAATTTGGACTTCTGGGCAAGTTCTTCCAGAAGCACCTGTTCCAGCGCCACTTCTGCTTCCCTTTTCCGATGGGCTTCGATGTCTTTTCGAATTGCCTCTTTTAATTCCTGAAGCGTTTCGTGTTTGCCGAAGGTCTTGGCCAGCTCATCGTCAAGCGGCGGAAGTGTTTTGGTTTTGATTTCTTTGACGGCCACGGAAAAACGGCCTTCTTTGGCGGCGATTTCTTTCCGGCCGTAATCTTGAGGAAATGTCACTGTCACTTCCCGAACCTCTTCCGGGTGCGTTCCCACAAGCTGGGTGGAAAAGCCCTTTAAATATTCATTTTCCTGAATGTGAATCCATGTGCCCTCCTGCCGCTCCGTTATTTTGCCGTCCACACTCAATTGATAGTCGCAGATCAAGTAGTCCCCCAGCTCGGCCGCACGGCCTTCCACCGGTTCGTATCTGGCATGCGATTCCTGAATTCGTTTTAAAATCTCCTCGATATCGGCCTCTTTTGCCGGCGCGGTTTTCCGCTCAAGCGAAAGACCCGTGTATTTGTCGATTTTGATTTTGGGCCGGGACTCGACATGGGCTTTGTATTTCAAATGTTTTCCATCAAACTCAACCAGTTCAATCTGGGGTTCACCCACCAACGGAATTTTTTCCTGAATCACCGCCTGTTTAAAACTCGTGCCGAGCAGTTGTTTCAATACTTCCTCCCGGGCCTCTTTTTGAAAATGAATCTCGAGCACGTGTTTCGGGGCATGGCCGGGCCTAAAGCCGGGAATCCGGGCGCGCCGGGCCACCGCGCTGTAGAAATCCTGATACTCCTTTTCTACCCATTCGCTCGGAACTTCGATGGACATCAGTTTTTCACAGCCGTTTAAGTCTTTAACCTGCACTTTCAAATTCACCTTCATCCTCTTTCTTTCGCTGATTTTGGCTTTCCCCAAAATCAGCGGGAGACGGGATTTGAACCCGCAACATCAACCTTGGCAAGGTTGCGCTCTACCGTTGAGCTACTCCCGCA
>CAYJWM010000099.1:0-5043 GCA_964373885.1 uncultured bacterium
CCATCATGCCCGGCATGGAAACGGCGGCGCCGCTTCGGACGGAAACGAGGAGCGGATTTTCGCGGCTTCCAAATTGGGCCCCCATTACCTCTTCAAGCCGCAAGAGATTGCGCTCCACTTCCTGTTCCAAGCCGGCAGGCCATTGATTGCCGTTTTCATAATAAAGCGCGCAGGCCTCTGTGGTAATCGTAAAACCGGGAGGAACGGGAATGCTGAGATTGGTCATTTCCGCCAAATTGGCCCCTTTGCCGCCGAGAAGCTCTTTCATTTTGGCATTGCCCTCGGCTTTACCGCTGCCGAAAAAATACGCAAATTTCTTCTTTCCCGACTTCGTTTTTTTCTGGGACTTGGATCTCTTGGCGACCGTCATAACCATCTACATCTCCTTTCAGATCCTATACTTACGCATGGTTAAAATAAGGACAAAACGGGGTATTTTACTCCTAAAATGGCGAAAAATCTAGCTATTTGTGGCCCCGGCCAATTGGGAAAGGTCGGCCACGTTTTCGGCGTGCAAACGGTTGATTTTTTTCATCAGGGCCTGCCGGTTTACCCGCACCTTCGGGTCTTCCACATTCACCATGACGCCGTCAAAAAAATCGTGAAGCGGCTTATAAAAGGCCTCTCCGTAAAGCCGGGTCGCTTCCGCATAACGTTCTTTCTGTATTAATTCCTCAATCTTGGGCGTCTTCTGGGTGATCAATTCAAACAAACGGCGTTCGCGCTCATCTTGAAAAAGCGCGGGTTCGGCTGAATCCGGGATTTTTTCCTTGCTCCCCTTGGTAATGTTATAAGTGCGCTCCATCACCTTGCAGGCCTGCCCAAACACCTCATGCGAAAGCTCGGCTTTCAACTGCTCAAAACGCAAATACACATTGGCAATATCATCCGCGCTCGCGCGAAGAATGCCCTGCAAAAGCTCATATTCCTTTGTACCCGGCTTGACGCCAAGCTCAAACGTGATCCGTTCTTTGAAAAAGGGAATTAATTTGCGGCCCAGTTCCTCCTTTGATTTGCTGATTTGATTTCCGTACAAATCGGCCGCGAATTTGATCCATTCAGAAAGAGAAAGACGGATGGTGTGCGCCCTTAAAATTTTCACAATGCTTCCGGCCGAGCGCCTGAGCGCATAAGGGTCCTGGCTTGAATCGGGCTCGACGCCAATCCCCAGCGCGCCCACCAAAAGGTCCATACGATCCGCAAGCCCAACCAAAGCACCTTCTAAGCTGAGATTTTTTTTAAGCTCGCTGAAATGTTCGCTTAAACTCCTCGGGAAATACTGGCCCAAAATGGCGCTGGCCACCCGTTCGCCCTCTCCCTCAAGGCACGCATATTCGGAACCGGCAATCCCCTGAAGTTCGGGAAATTCATAAACCAAATGAGTCATTAAATCGGCTTTAGCAAGATATGCGCCCCGCTTCGCATGCCGGATGATTTCTTCGGAACAGCCGGCTTTTTCCCCCAAAAATTCCGCCTGATTTTCAATGCGCCGGCTTTTATCCCAATACGAACCGAGCGAACCTAAAAAAACGGTGTCTTTTAACTTCGCGACTTTCACCTCAAGCTTTGTTTTCGTATCCTCGTGGAAGAAAAATTGCGCGTCTTCAAGCCGGGAGCACAGAACGTTTTCATAATTTTGGGCGATCAATTTCAAACTGGCCCGTCTGCCGTTAATCACCGCAAGAAATTGATTGGTCAATTTTCCGGAAGCGCCGTAACAAGCAAATATTTTCTGCCCTTTTTTCATGCAGGTCGCAAGCACCTCCGCGGGAAGTTTCAAGTATTTTTTGTCAAACGAACCGACGACCGGAAACGGCTCTTCCACCAGATTGGCCGTTGTTTGGACCAATTCTTCGTCATCTGCGATGACTGCTTCGCGGTCATGACTTCTCGTTCTCTTCAGAAAATCACGAATCATTCGCTCGCGCTCTTTGGGATCCAGAATGACATGGTTTTTCTTAAGCAATTTTTGAAATATCAAAAAATCGGCGGTTCTGACCTTGATTTTCCCCTTTGACAAAAAGCGGTGGCCATAAGTGAAATCACTGCTTGAAACGTCTGAAATTTTATAATTCTGTTTTTTTGTCCCGACAAAAGCAAACGTCCAGCGAATCGGCCTTGTAAAGGTATAACGCGTCCTCGCCCAGCGCATCAGTTTCGGAAATTCGATCTGTTTCGGAAGAGTTTCAAAAAAATCGCGCAATGACTTGCGCTCTCTTTTGACCTTGAGGCACACGCGCTCACCGCGCGGCGTTTCCTTAAAATAAATCTGGGATTCGCGCCCGTTTGCGCTGCGCAAAAACCCCAAAAGCGCACTCGTTGGTTTTCCATCCTGATAGGCCTGCTCTTTGGAAGGGCCCAAGCGCTCTTCCTCTTGGGCGCCGCGGGATTTGAAATTTTTGGCATAAAGCACAATGCGCCGGGGCGTGGTATAAACATCGAAAGAATCGTATTGAAAACCGCATTCTTCAAGCAGTTTCGGCGCCTTTGCGAGAATGGATGCTTTCGCCTGAGCAAAATAGCCGGAAGGAATTTCCTCAACTCCGATTTCAAAAAGCAGGTCTTGTGTCTTCATCAGGGACGGTTCTCGCTAACTCTTTGTATCACCTTAAGTTCCACGAGAACCGTCCCTAATAAGCGGAAAACCAAGCGCTTCACGCGATTTTAAATACCCCTCGGCGCAGGAACGCGCCAATGCGCGCACACGGCCGATGTAGCGCAGACGCTCGGTCGTGCTGATCGCGGCGCGGGCATCGAGCAGATTAAAGGTGTGGGACGCTTTGAGACAAAAGTCGTATGCGGGAAGAATCAGATTTTTTTCGATCAGGCGTTTGGCTTCGGATTCGAACTGATTAAAATGTTCGCGCAAAACATCGATATTCGCTTCCTCGAAATTATATTTCGAAAATTCACGCTCACCCTGCAGATGAACCTCGCCGTACGTCACTTCCCCGTTCCAGGAAATATCAAATATCGATTTCTTGCCGGCCAGAAACATGGCGATGCGCTCAAGCCCGTACGTGATTTCCGAGGAAACCATCTCAAGATCAATTCCCCCGCATTGCTGGAAATAAGTGAATTGCGTGATTTCAAGACTGTCGAGCCAAACCTCCCATCCCAAGCCCCAGGCGCCCAAGGTCGGAGATTCCCAATCATCCTCCACAAATCGAATGTCATACTTTTCCACCGGAATTCCGACATAGCGGAGACTGTCGAGATAAAGCTCTTGGGAATTCTGAGGCGCGGGTTTTAAAATCACCTGGTATTGATAATAATGCTGTGTCCGGTGCGGATTTTCACCGTATCGTCCGTCCGTCGGGCGGCGGGACGGTTCCACATAAGCCGCCTTCCACGGTTCGGGGCCGAGCGCCCGCAGGAAGGTATGGGGTGAAAAAGTGCCCGCCCCCACCTCAAGATCATAGGGCTGGACAATCAGACAGCCCTTCTCAGACCAGTAGTCATTGAGCTTCTGAATAAGAGATTGAAATGTGGGAGCGGTTTTTTTCGATTTAGCTGTGGCCATAAAGTGGGTGGATTCTACCAAATTAGGGCACCTAAATCAAGGATCGGCCAAAACTTGGGTAAATATTCCGCGTCAGCTGCCGGAAAAAATACGGCGTATATTCTCGCTTATTTTCCCCCACGCGGAAGCAGAGGAGCCGTCGGAAGAGAATATTTTCGCTTTGGCCGGAAAAATCTTCAAAGTGGCTTTCGTCTCATCGCTCCAGGGCCAAATCATCGCACAGTGAAAGAACCCCGCGTTCTCCACACAATAAAGCGTCTGATTTTTGCGCACGCCGCCGAATTCAGCCGAGCAGGCCTCAAGTTCCCTGGCAGGGTTCCGGCCGGGGGGTTTCACCGCGGGACCGAAAAAACCCTCCAGAAGCGCGGTGAGCTTCCCGGATGACTCGGTATGGAACACGCATTCAAAAAGTCCGGTTGAATCGCTTCGAACTTCTTCGAGCGGAAGTTTTTTAATTTGTGCGGTGAGATCCGAAAGAGTCATTGAAAACGGTTTCAGACCTCTTTTTTGGTGTAAAAGGGCCCGGGAGATTTGCGCTCAAGCTGTTCATCATAACGGCCCCAGGGGTGGCCCAAAATCCCCCCGACAATATTCCCGATTCCCCAGAGATAGATGCCGGGATAATTCCCAAGCTGGGGATAAAGCGTGCGATAGGCCTCGGCCTTGATGTCGGAAAGATTGTTTTCGGTAAGATAATCGAATGTGCGGTCACCCGCGTAGGACAATTGATATATATCCGGCGCGATGGCCCAACGGCTTGTCGCATAAGAGCCGCGCCAGCGCCTCAGGGAATAATCCCGCGCGCGGGCAAGCTGATAAAGCGCAAGCGCCGGAACGTCGGAGTGAATATAAACGGTGTGCGTGTACGGATTATAGCTGTCGTAACCGAAAAGTCGATTGACTAAGAGGGTATCTCCGATCAAAACAGTTAAAAAACCAAAGGTATAGCGGTAAAATGGGCCTACGCCCGAATTGGTGAAGAGGCGGCGGAAAGCGTCACCCGGAGCGTAACGGTTAAGCTCAACCTGCAGATTGCCAAGCTCCTTGCCGTATTTGTCCAAGTAAGCTCTCACTGCGTTTTCCGTCTCATCCGAAACATAGTGATTGTTCACCTTTTCATTCCAAAGAATGAGCTTCCCGAATGCGCCGAACACATTGCCGAGAATATCCACAGGCGGAATGTCATAGCCCTTCCATATCTCCGGGGTCCCTTGATAGCCGTGGCTTGCCATGTCATTGGGACCGAGCGTCGTACAGCCGGAAGTGAACAGAAAGAAAATAAGAACAAAAGCCGGAATAAAGCGGCGGTCCTTCATGTTTCGGAGCTCCTTTCTATGAATTGACGGACGGGGTTTGGCAACGCAGTAATGTACCACGTATTTTCAACGTGTCAAACTTATCCGGGTGCCTACCACTTCATACAGCTGTCATTCTGAGGCGAAGCCGAAGAATCTATGAGTCATAGTACAGCGTTTCATAAGTTCTTAACCAGGTTTCCGACAGCCAAAGGTTTGCCGGTG
>CAYJWM010000100.1:0-5037 GCA_964373885.1 uncultured bacterium
CCCAGAGGGGAGAGGGGAAATCTGCAGAACTCAAAATATAAGTTACAGCAATTCATTCATGGATTCAGACCGGTCAAAGAGCGAACCCAAATAAGAATTTCCGTTCAGCGTCATGTCCGAGACCACCACTTGATTGATCCGATTTTTTTCATCCGACGTTTTGGAAATGCGCTCGGCCCATGTGGAATGAATGATGTAAAACTGCCCTTCCACCTCGCCCAAATAAAGCATCATGTGCAGGGGTTTGCGGATAAGCGTAATCCCCGGCGTGGCACTGCGCAGGGCATTGACTTTTTCATCCGTATTTTGAAATGGCTCGAAATGCCCCAGCTGGGTGCCGATGAGCACCTGACTTTTCGAATCCCGCGGCAAATCCACGCCCAAACTTAAAAACACATCGTGCGTAAATCCCGAACAATCTCGCCCGTTGTACATCCCGCCCCATCCGTAACGGGCGCCCAAAAGCTTAAAGGCCTGCCGAATCACATGGCGCTGGGTATATGGCGGAAACCCGATGCTCACATCGCTTTCCCGGCTCACGAACCCTTCCTTCAAAATGATACCGCCGTTTTCGCCGCGGATCGGCCTGGACACCACGAAATTCGGCTCGTCTTTTCGAAGAAGCGGCAAAACCGTCCCCATGGTCGGCCGAAGCCAAAGCGCGGTGCGTTCGGCATCAGAAAAAACAGGAATGCTTTCCCCTGTCACCACCAAAAAAGAACCTGAGCGAACCATATTTTTTAAAGCGCTTTGTGTTTCAAAAAGAGCGATGTCCCTCGACTGAACCCATCCCCTCACATAAGGCGCCTGAATGTAATACCATTTCCCGTCGCTTGACTCATGATAAATCACGACGGGCGTCCACAGTTTGATTAACGTATATTGAAGCTGATCAAACTCAATATCACCCACCTCTTCAAGCATTTCGATATGGGTCGGAAGCGCCCGGACGGATGTGGGTTTGGCGGCGGCGCCCCAGCGGAATCTGACTCGATCGGGGACCTGATGATATTGAATGACGGGTTTAATTTTGGACTCGAAAAAACTTTTGGGGATCACGGCCCCGCCGACGTCAAAAAGTTTTCGGTTGGAAACTGTGGCGTATTCCTCGGTAATGACGGAACGAATTTCTGCGCCGCGCGGCAGCCGGTCCGTTTTAAAAATGTCCGCACGGTCCGGAGCCATCGACAAAATTTCCTGGTTGAACTCGGCAAGCTCTTCCGGCGTTTTCAAAACCTGATCTGGATTCGGCAGGCGGTTGATCCAGTACTCCGCCGAAAGTTGTTCCGGCTGCACGCTGGTCAAAACAAGCGGTCCGGACGGAAGCGGCGGAAGATATTCCCCGTCTTCCGAAAAACCCAAGCGATAATTTCCCCCCAAAAACAAGCCCGCAATCAAAACGAGAACTAAAGGTTTTAAATCTTTCATCTTAATCCTCATCACACCGGCAATACGTTTTATTGTCGGCACTTTTATTTGACCTCTTCAATCAACATCGTCAAAAAATCAAACGGCGAAGCGCTTTGCTTCACACGTCCCAACCGCCGGGCGCTCTCAGACCACTCCAGATACCGCGGTTTGACATGCGGCCCCGAAAGCACCCCCTTGTGAAGCAAATCGCGGATGAGGGGGACGTGGGCAAGCGCTATTTTGCCTATCCATAATACATCAAAGGGCCCCGGTTTTTTAAGAAATTCTGCCAAGCTTAAAAGACCCCTCAAATAAATCGTGTCTTTGGTCAATCCACCGGCCCGATGAACGCGTGAGGCAATTAAAAAAGCAGATTTGGCGTCGAACCCATGGGTTTGATAAAGCAGCCGGAACGAATCCAAAAATTGAGCGCCGTTTACCAAGGAACGCACGGCAACGACCCTCCCAGCCAAAACCCGAAGCCGCTCGGCATCCATTCCTCCGGACAAATATTCGGAAAATACGGCAAGTCCTTCCTGAAGCTCTTCATAACCGGGAAATCCCGCCCCCAAGAGACGGAGGGGCTCGCGCGAACCGTTCCAGAAGGTCAATAGATGCGTTCCGACCTCGTGCTGAATCAACGCTTCCGCACTTCTCGGAGAGAGTTTGAGTTTTCCCCCCACAAAAAGACGGCTGCCCGAAACCATTAAATCCGAAAAATCGGACCGGGTTTGAACATCAAACTCTAATTTCGGGTCCTGTTTCCGATAATCATTCACTTCCTCGCGTGCGCGGCGGGCAAACTCCTCCGCCGTCACGGACAGATCTTCGCTCCCTTTGCGAAGCGCGGGAATATGCTCGAGAACTCTTTTTGCCGCCCGAACCAAATCATTGTTCGGCGGCCTGTACAATTCAAAACTGCCTTCCAAAAACACCGGCGTCCCGAGCGCGGCAAGCATTTCTATTTTACGGTCCAACTCTTCCGCTTTTTCCCGGAATAGGCGCCTGAGGATCGGGTCGTCCAATTGATGAAGGGGTAGACGTTTCAGTTTTTGTTTTAATTCGGGGAGCTTTTTCGATTTCAGGTGGTAGTGAAAATGGGGAATGGCATCAAAACGTTTGCGCTCGAATTTTTTCCATTCCTCCGCCATATTGACGGGCGTAATCCGAAATAAAAAATCAAGCTCTTGATGAATGCGAACAAGACCGATATCCGAAACAATTGCCGCTTTTTCCAAGCGGGCGATTCTTGGAATGTTTTGAGTCTTCAAACTCGGCATAATTTTTTAAGCTCGCCTAAAACGCCAGGCACGGTCGACGCGAGAGCCCCCTGAACGGCGCAAAGCTGCACTGGATCCGGAATACCCGTCCACTCATCCATAAAAAATTTCTTAACTTCAATGGCAAGGACGCAGGCCGAATCGCCAAACTCGCGGTGGGCCCATTCGGAAAAATATCCCCCTTCAAAGTTAACGTTCTCGCGTATATCCAAAATGGAGCCCAGATAGTCAAAGCGCCGGACATCTTGCATGAAGCGGTCCACGATGGGGCCAAAGCGGTCACGGTTGAGCGTCCCCGTCCCCACATTGACTTCCGGGTTCAGTTCAAGATTGGCAGGCGGACCGTTCGGACCTTCGCGCAGATGATTATAGGTGTGCAAGTCGAACACAACAAAACAGCCGAATTGCCGTTTCAGGTTTGAAAAAACCCTTCGCATTTCAGCGTAAAAAGCATCGTATTGTGCTAGGGATCCGGCAATCACTTTCGGCGTTGGCTTTTTTTTCCAAACCTGAAGCCCCCATGCCTCCTCGGGTTTAAGATAAACCGCTTTCTCCCGAGGCCGATTTAAATCCACTTCAAAACGGGATCTTGTGACCACTACCCGCGTGGGAGCTATTTCCGTCCACGAACCCGTGAAGGGGTCTTCTTCCCGAAGGCGGTCTGACTCGCTTACCGCCAAAAGAGGACGTATTTCCTCTCTGATTTCATGCCCGTGATGAATGGCCGCCGCAACAAGCGGGCCCATTCCCTGCGTCAATAACCAAACCGGGTTGTTCATAAACTCCAATTCAGGAAGTCACACGTCGCTAATAACACTGCAAAGCACAAAGGAAGTTCTTCCACCGACTTTCTCCGCCGGTCAAATAAATCAAGGAAGCTCCACGCCGCCCTTTCGGGGCTCCTGGAGCGAGATTTTTTGCCTTGCAAAAAATCTCGGGGCGGCGCGATTTGAACGCGCGACCCCCTGCTCCCAAAGCAGGTGCTCTAAGCCAGCTGAGCTACGCCCCGATGCGTTTTAACTATTTGATTTTGAACTATTTACAATATTCTCGGATTTTGTTGCCATGAAATCAAAACCAGTTTGTGTCCGTCCTGTGCCCGAAAAATAGGATTTTGGAACAATCTCCATCAGATATGTGTCGAGTTTTCTGACCTCTCGAAGCAAGCTCTCAATTTCAATCTTCGTGTATGTATTAGTCATTTTATGTTCGCTGTGGCCCATGATGCGCCGCCGACGTTCCGCTGACACACCACATTCCTCCATGTAGGTAGAAAAAGTTCTCCTGAAGTCGTGCCAGTGAAAGTTCTCAATTTTGGCCCCTTTTAGAGCCTTCCCGAACGGATACTTCTTGTTAGTCCGCATAATGTCCTTTGAGAAATCGCAATCCCTTCTTTGGAGAATATTCCTAGCGATATTGCACAGCGGGATAAAACGCGCTTTTGAGGTCTTAGTATCGGAAACTGCCAACTTGATCAGGTTTTCTTGCAGATTAACCTTTTCAGCTGACAATCCCCTCTGCTCGCCCTTTCTTAATCCGGTGCAGATAGCAAAGAGCGCATAATCGGCCAGATCAGGTTCTGCGGCTTCAAGGAATTTGAGCAACTCACCCTTTGACATATACCTATCCCGATGATTCTCCTGCAATTTTTTCAATGCACTATTATTTTTCATCGTGGCCGGATTACGTCCAGAGAAAAGAGGGAACTTTTTGTTTTCAGGGTGTGCCCAGACATCTATTGCCATGTTGAATATGGAACGCATAAGTGAAATCTCATGATTGACGCTTGAGGGGCCATCCTCACTTTTCCTTTTCGTCTGATATCTAAAAACATCTTCACGCGTAATTCTTTCAATCTGCATATTGCCGAAATAATCGTTGAGGTGAACCAAGTAGTATTTATCCGAATTCTCCCACGATTTCTTGTAGTGCTTAGCGTATTCATTTATATACTTTTCGGCCAGTTCCCGGAATGTCATTTTGGTTTCCCTCTTTACATCGAGAAACTTCCCCTCAGCAATTTCTACCTGCTTCTTTTTAAGTACGGCGCGAGCCTCTTTCTCGCCCTTCGGATGGCTAACAGGTAGAACGCGCTCGCGGATTCGAGTACCCTTGTACGTAATATCAATCCACCAGTGGTTACCATGAACATATACCCTGCCTTCTCCACGCCTTGTCTTCCGCTCCACAACTCACCTCTTTCGTAAAATTGAAGATTTAACTTTAGTCCTTTTTGAACCTTCTCAATTCGCTTCTATGTACGATAAAGATTTTCCCACCGAACCGTTTATAACGTTTGATTCTGCCTTTCTGGATGGCCTTATGTACGGCCTGGGCTGATATACCT
>CAYJWM010000101.1:0-4984 GCA_964373885.1 uncultured bacterium
TCGGCTCAGCGAAGCAGCACCCTTGTGGTGTCGCCTCAGAATGACAGCTGTATGAGGTGGTATGCGCCGCTTCCGATATCCCTAACCATTCAAGATGGATTGTGTTATATTAGCGTCCGGTAAAAAAGCGGCAGTGAAGCAGTCGTCGCAGATGGCGACAAAGCAAATTCATACTTGTAGCGGATGAAAAAAACTTTGTTTTTTGCTCTTTTATTTTCATTTGCGCTTTGCGGCTGTTCTGCTGAGTATGTTTCGGCAAAATACCACATGGCGCGTGCCGATGAAGCATTTTATGATGCTCATAAATTAAGAACGAAAAAAGGGGCTGAAGAAGAGCGCCTCAAACGTTACGGCGACGCCTGTTCGCACTTTAAGCACGCTTATCAACTGAACCTGGATTTATTTACACTTTATCATATTGATTCTGCCATCGAGGCCTGCACGCGGGTAGAGGAGCTTGAAACCAAGGACATGTTTCAAACCTTTCAAGAAGAGTACATTGAGCAGCACCCGATCGAAGCGGAACACGGGGATGCCGGAGTGGAACTTTTGGTGGCGGAATGAGCAGGTCTAAAACCTTTTGGGCAGGCATTTTTTATGTCGCTTTCGCCCTTTTGGGAACGCCTCAGGCAGCCGGTGCCGCAAAAGGGTATCAAAACCCTGAGGCGCAGCAGCAAGGTAAATTCACCGGTGCCATGAAAGAGATGACCGACGGTGTAACGACCGCCGGCGTGTGGACGGTGAAGGCGCCCTATCTGGTCGGAAAATATGTCGTGACGGAAATTTTCCGGCCTTTTGTGCCCATCCGGGACAAGTTAATCGATATGTTCGGAGTGGAAGTAAGGGAATGACAAACACCTGCGGTAGTTAACTACCGCTTGACGCATCGAAATCCTACTTCTATCATCGTAATACCGCAATCCAATGAATACGTATACTATCGAGCAAAACGAAAAAACGCTAATCAGATGGCTCAACACCATTCAATGCATGGACTGCGTGGAAGGAATGGACCAATTGCCAGATGAATGCATTGATTTGGTTGTCACTTCACCACCTTACGACAATATAAGAGACTATAAAGGATTTAGTTGTGACCTCCACGCCGTAGGGAAGGAAATTTTTAGAGTATTAAAAGATGGTGGCATTGCTGCAATGGTCATACAAGACCAAACCAAAAACTTTGGTAAAACTCTGACCTCATTTAGAACGATCGTCGATTGGTGCGATAACATAGGTTTTAAACTATTCGAATGTGTCATCTACCGCAAATACGGAACTGAAGGTGCTTGGTGGCAGAATAGATTTCGAGTTGATCATGAATATATCCCTCTTTTTCTTAAGGGTGAAAAGCCGCGATATTTTGATAAGGAACCACTGAAAGTCGATTCCAAACACGGCGGTAAAGTGATGACCGGGAGCGGCAATCGAAGAACAGACGGTACTACAACTGCAACTGTGACGCGTCCTATCAATCTAAAAAAATGCCGCGGGACTGTTTGGGACTACTTGATGGCGGGAGACAAAGACAAATTGAAACAACGGCACCCCGCTGTTTTCCCGGACCAAATACCCTATGATCTGATTAATTGTTTCTGCCCGCGTGACGGGATTGTGTTTGACCCATTTATGGGAAGTGGTTCAACGGCAGTATCTGCTAAAGAATTGAGGCGTAATTTCATCGGATTCGACATCAGTAAAGAATATTGCGATATCGCTAACAAGCGTCTCGCAAATACTTGTAAAGACCTGATTTAACACTTCACTCTATCTGGTCTTTCCAAAGTGTATTCGTAATTTTGTCCACTTGTCATCGCAAATGACAACGGGCGTTTTTTTAGCAATGAAGCGAAGGATTTGTTGTTTAAACGGGTTTTCGAACCGCTAAAATCCTTCTTTGAAAATCTAAACACTTTCCAATTGCCCCATGTCCAGTCATTCTTCTTGTATTCCCATAAAGTCAATTTGGATAATAGGGCGATAAATTTTTCGGCCCTTTGTTTCGGTTCATCTTTTAAAAATAAAACGTCTCCCCGTTTCTCAAGATTATGAGGATCTCCCTCTGCTCCTCTCAAAGTAAGTGCTGTCCGGTCGCCGCGCTCTCTACTAACACTGATTTCATCTCTAATTCTCCAAAATTTATCCATCTCTATCATGAGCTCGGAAAACGAATACCTTTCTTTGAAAAAAAGCTTGTGCAAAGCGCTGCTCGGTTCATCTGCTTGCAAATATCTCAGCCAACTCAAAGAATTTTCGGTATAACGAAATAGATTGTGGTAGGTACCGTCCGTAAATATCAACGGCGTGATGGCTGAAACAGGAATTTCAATGCTGGATTTTGAGTCTAAAATACCGATTAAAAAATGAATTGTCGCGAATGGATATTTCAACCGAAAATCATGATATCCATCATGATTTCTGAAATTGTTGATTGACAAACACTGATCAAAATTGTCCCAGGCATTAGGCAAAAGATTTTTATTATACAGAAGCATGTGTTGACCAACGCTTCGTATTTCCTTCCGAAAAATTTCTGCATCTAAGAACACACAATCACTGGCGATATGCCCATCTCTTTGACTAAAATTTTGGTATCGTAAAATCCTTTAATTTTCCAATCAAGAAAATGAGACATGAACAGCCCGCACAACAATCCGTCGCTGTCTGGGCTTAGAATACAGTTCTGGCCGCGCGACACAATCCACGGATAGCGCTTAATCACCTCCGGATAATCAATCTGATCGTTTCTACCCTGCAATAACTTTTGTATTTTCGATGGCATAACAGGACTATTTGATAAAAAAGGAAATCGGTTTTCTATAAATGGAGGCCAACTTTTTTAATTCCACGATATCAAGCCGTCGTTCACGAGATTCGATCTTTGAGACATGAGACTGCGGCTTGCCCAGTTTGTCAGCCGCTTCCGCTTGAGTAAGGTGGGCTGCCATCCTTGCTTTTTTGAGCCGCGTTATTATTTTAAGATACGACTTTTCGTAAATCGATTTGCCCATGTTAGAAGCATGATATATTCTATTTTTGAATATCCCAAATTAGGATATGACGTTGGCCACTCGAAATGGGGGAGCAAACACACAAAGTTCAATTTGCTACTGGCACACCTCTGTGATATAGTACCTTTCTTCATATGAGAAAAGGATGACCCAACCGCTTAACAAACGCAGTTCTACAATTACCCAAGGCCCTTTGCGCGCGCCGGCCCGCGCCATGATGAAATCCATGGGCTTAAAAGACGAGGACATCGATCGTCCCCTGATCGGTGTGGCCAACACCTGGATCGAAACCATGCCCTGCAATTTTCACCTCAGGCGGCTTTCCGAAAAAATCAAACAAGGGATACGCGAAGCAGGCGGCACGCCGATTGAATTCAACACGATCGCCATCTCCGACGGCATCACCATGGGGACGGAAGGAATGAAAACGTCGCTTGTAAGCCGTGAAGTGGTGGCCGATTCGATTGAGCTGGTGGCACGCGGGCATTATTTCGACGCACTCGTCGCCATTTCCGGATGCGACAAAACCATCCCGGGCACCGTGATGGCGCTCTGCCGAATCAACGTGCCCGGGCTTATGATTTACGGCGGCTCCATTAATGCCGGCAGGTTTCAAGGACATGATGTGACGATTCAAGACGTTTTTGAAGGTGTCGGAAAATTCAGCGCAGGAAAGATGACAGCGGCCGAACTCAAAGAGCTTGAAAATTCGGCCTGTCCCACAGCCGGCGCCTGCGGCGGCCAGTTTACCGCCAATACCATGTCCTGCGCCTTTACGGCGCTCGGGATTTCTCCGATGGGAATGAATGACATTCCCGCGATGGACCCCAAAAAAGACGATGCTTGTATCGAGGCGGGAAAGCTGGTGATGGAACTTTTAAAAAAAGGGGTTTGTCCAAGCGATATCATCACCCGAAAATCTATTGAGAATGCGATCCGCGTCGTGTGTGCTACAGGCGGCTCGACTAATTCGGTGCTTCATTTGCTTGCCGTCGCCCATGAGACGGGCGTTAAACTGGCCATCGAAGATTTCGACCGCATCAGCCGGACCACTCCCCTTTTGGTGGATTTAAAACCCTGGGGCCGCTTTGTGGCCAATGACATGTACCGCGCGGGCGGAATACGCCTTTTGATGAAGCGGCTCAGAGAAGCCGGATTGATCCATGAGCGGGAAATAACCGCCACGGCAAAAACGATCGGCGAGGAAGCCGAAGCGGCCCGGGAAACCGGCGAGTCCGAAGTGATTCATCCCCTTTCAAAGCCGATCAAATCAACCGGCGGACTTGTGATTTTAAAAGGCAATCTCGCTCCCGAAGGATGCGTACTCAAAATCGCGGGAGAAAAACGAATGACGTTTACAGGCCCCGCCCGCGTGTTTGAGTCGGAAGAAAAAGCGTTTGAGGCCGTGAGCAATCAGAAAATCAAACCGGGCGACGTGGTGGTGATCCGCTATGAAGGCCCCAAAGGCGGGCCCGGCATGCGCGAAATGCTCGCGGTCACGGGCGCGCTGGTCGGCGAAGGCCTGGGTGAATCTGTGGCGCTTCTCACCGACGGGCGGTTTTCGGGCGCCACGCATGGGCTGATGGCGGGTCATGTGGCGCCGGAAGCTTGCGACGGCGGCCCGATCGCCATTTTAAAAAACGGGGACAAAATTACATTCGACATTCCGAAGCGCCGGCTTGACGTGGCGTTATCGGCCGCAGAAATTAAAAAGCGGCTTAAAGGATGGAAACCGCCAAAGCCCCGTTACACAAGCGGAGTGATGGCCAAATATGCCCGCCTGGTCTCCTCCTCCTCAAAGGGCGCAGTGACAAGTTAATGTGCAAAACCTTCTTATGTCATTCCCGCAATCTTTAAGCGGGAATCCATTCAATACATTTACCCGTGGATCCCCGACACATTTTCGGAGAAGAACGTCAAGTTCTTCCCGAAAAGTGCTCCGCGCATTAGGCGCGAGCGTAAAAACATTCGGG
>CAYJWM010000102.1:0-4650 GCA_964373885.1 uncultured bacterium
TGCGGCTCTAATTCAGATTTAATCTTAATAAGATTAAATCTGAGTTTTGAGCAAAAAACCTAATACGTCCGGGAGAAGATGCCAGCACTTAAAAATCAAGCAAGAGATTTCGAAAGTTTGCTCGAGAAAAAGGGTCTGAAGTATACCTATGAGCGGAAATTGATTTTTGAGGAAGTGGCTCATTTCCGGGAACACTTTGACGCCGATTCGCTCTACGACCGCTTCAAGAAAAAAGGCCTGAGGATTGCGCGCGATACCGTGTACCGGACGCTGCCGCTTCTTTTGGAAAGCAATGTGATTCAAAAATCGGCGGGAGCGGGAAAACGGGAGTTTTTTGAGCGCGTCGGCCGCAAAGGGCATCACGACCATATGATCTGTGTTCAATGCGGCAAAATCATCGAATTTCAATGCGAAGAGATTGAAAAACTTCAAGAAAAAAAAGCAGAAGAATTTGGGTTCCGGCTTTTGTTTCACGATCACCGCCTGTTCGGAACCTGCGAGGATTGTCGTGAGCATGCCGAGGCCTGAAAAAACCGTCGCTTTAACTAAACGCGTTCTGATTTCGGAAGAATTGCTGCAGGGTGAGCGTGAAGTCATGATTAAGCATGCGGACAAGTACTATCGGCTGATGGTGACCAAAGCCGGCAAGTTGATTTTGAATAAGTAACAGGCCGAATATTTTCGGCCAGTCATCCTGAGGCGAAGCCGAAGGATCTAAGTTCATAGATTCTTCGCGGAGTTTACCCTCGAGGACGTCACTCCGCTCAGAATGACGTCCGAAGGGCTCAGAATGACAACAATTAGCTAGGGATGGATTTTTAAATGATCAAGTACCCAGCAAGCGAAAAGAGTATCTCAAAAAGGAGAGAAAAAAATGAGATTAGCACGATTGCTGCTGGGCATTGTGTTAGGATTTTTGGCCATTTGTTTTATGTTAAATAGAATGCCATTTGGTTTTGCTGAAGAGAAAAAAAAGCAGGATGAGGCAACGACTTTGGATGAGGTGACTGTGAAAGGTGAGCGCCCGGAAGAAAAAAGTGTGTTTTTACCGGATGTTCAAGGTACGAGAATCAATGCCGGTAAAAAAACATCAAGTATTTATTTAAAAGATAACCCCACCATTACAAACAACAATTACCGGCAGGCATTGGCAAAAACACCAGGACTGCTGTTGAGCGAAGAAACCACACCACTATTTAGTCTGGGATATCGCGGGCTGGCGCCGGATCGCGGGCAGTTTATGCAAATTTTAAAGGACGGCATTCCCATTCACGCTGATATGTTCGGATATCCAGAATCTTATTACACGCCGCTTCTCCAAACCATCGAAAACATTGAGTTTGTCCACGGCGGCGCAGCTTTAATGTATGGCCCGCAACCGGGCGGGGCGCTTAACTATGTGACCAAAAAGCCGGTCACCGATAAAAAAATTCTTCTGAATTCCGAAAACGTGTTTGGTTCCGGCGGTTATTTTTCGACTTATGAAGCCGCCACAGGGACGGTTGGGCCGCTGGGGTATCTCACCTATATTCATGAGCGCCAAGGCGATGGTTTCCGCGAATCCAACAGCGATTTTGAAGTGATTTCGGGCGGAGCAAAGGTGACGGTCAATCAAACGGGCACCTCACGCCTGACCATGACTTTTGATGAGTATCATGAGGAGCACGGAGAGCCGGGCGGGCTGTCGCGCACGGCGACCGCGAATCCCAATTATCATCAGAATCGCGAATTTACGACTCGCATGTTTGACCGCTTTCGGCTGGAACGCTATGCCGGTGCGCTTGCTTTTGAAAAAGAGTTTTCTGAAGACACGCAATTGGATTTCAAAACTTACGGCGGGCATTACCGCCGCTGGAGCAAGCGGCAAAACGGCGGCGGCTTCGGCACTTTGGCAACCGGTGCGACCAATGCCATTCAGGAACAAGATTTTTACAATCTTGGTTTTGAGCCGCGCGTCAGACACCATTATGAACTGTTTGGCCAGACGCATACCGTTAGTTTTGGGACGCACACCTTTTTTTCACATTCGCCCATTTCCGAACAAACGGGTGCTACACCTGCAGCCGACTCCGGTGCTGTCATCAGGAGATCCGACCGGGACCTTTGGTATTTGTCTCTTTTTCTCGAAAATCTATTCCGTTGGAAAAAATTATCCGTAATTCCCGGAATTCGTTTGGAACACGTTTGGCAGGGCATTGAGGAGAAAATCAATACCGGCAGATCCTTTCTTTCGGATGAATCCAGTTTTGATTTTGTTCCTCTTTTCGGAATCGGCGTTGTTCAGAAAATCGCAAAAAAAATAGAAGCGTACACCAATTTTTCCCAGTCCTATCGCCCCAAAACATTTGCTCAGACAGTTCCCACCGGCGCGGGGCAGATAGCGGCAGGGGATTTAAAAGAAGGATTTTCCTGGCAATTTGATGCCGGCGTCCGGGGCAAACCCACTTCTTTTATCAATTGGGATATCAGCTATTTTATTCTGCGTTTTAAAGACCAAATCGGGACCATAGGAACTGTCATTCAAAATGTGGGCGACGCCATTCATCAAGGAATGGAATTTTCAACCGAAGTTGATTTGGTAAAAGCATGGGATCATTTTGAACAAACCAATCATGCCGATCGCTATGGTTCTGTCGCTCCATTTTTCACGTTGACGATTATGGATGCAGAATTTGACGGCGGTCCGAATGAAGGCAGAAGACCGCAGTTCGCGCCTCAGTATAATATGCGCTTCGGCGGAACCTATCAGTGGCGCGACCGGGCAAAAGTAAGTCTTACCTCCACATTTCTGGATGATCATTTCGCCGATGATGCGGGCACGCTTAATCGCATCGTCCCTTCTTACAAGGTGTGGGATTTGACGGGCGAGGTGAATCTTTTAAAAAATGCGTTAAACGCGTTTGATTTGAGTTTATTTGGCGGCATTAATAATTTGTTCGACGAAAATTATTATGCGCGCATCACGGCCACCGGAATCGATCCGGCTTACCGGCGCAATATTTACGGTGGAGTAAAAATCAATCTGGGGTGAACATATGTTTTGGGATCAGACATTAATTCAGCTGTTTCAAAAAGGGGGTCTTTGCATGTGGCCCCTATTGGCGTGTTCGGTGATCGGCGCGGCGATAGCAATCGAGCGCGGGATTTATTTTTGGCAATTGAGATTCCGTTATGACGATTTCATGCAGGATCTCAAATCCCAGCTTCAGAAGAGAAAAATTAAAGACGCGGTTGCTTTATGCCGGAAATCCGCAAATCCTGTTCCGCGCATTGCGGGTATTTATCTTCAAAACTTAAGGCATGATGACACACTTCGCAGCCAAGTACTGAAGCGTGAAGGTTCCTTCGCGTTGGAGAAAATCGAAGCGCGTCTTCGCGCCCTTGCGGCCCTGACCCATATCGCGCCGCTGCTTGGGCTTTTGGGCACGGTGACGGGTCTGGTCAGCGCGTTTCATCAAATCGAGCTTTTGGGCGGCCAGGTACAGCCGGGCGATTTGGCGGCGGGTATTTGGGAAGCGCTGATCACCACCGTTTTCGGGTTAGTGATTGCCATTCCGTGTATGGCTGCTTATCACGGATTTGAAAGCATAGCAGACAGCATTGCGCGCAGAATGCAATTTGTCATTTCGGAGCTGGATGAATTTTTCGGGAAAAATTCATCGGGCCAGTTCAGCAGGGAAGATGTTCAAGCAACCGAAGAATCCATGAAAGCGGTGAATTGATGGAATTTATTCGTCCCAAAAAGGCGAGTCTCAGTTTGGATATGGCGCCGCTCATTGATATCGTGTTTCAGCTTCTGATTTTTTTCATGTTAAGTTCCTCTTTTTTAACACCCGCTTTAAAATTGGACCTTCCGAAAGCGGTTAAAACGGACCGCGACGAACCGGAGCAAGTCATTGTGAGCATTGAAAAAGACGGAAGTGTTTTTTTAAATACGAGGCGCACATCATTTGAACAGCTGTCCTCGGATTTGGGGCGCGAGTTGCGGGCAAAATCTAAAAAAGCGGTTCATTTGCGCGGCGACCGCCAAATGCCCTATGAATTTTTCGTGCGCGCGATGGAGGCGGCCAAGCGGGCGAAGGCGAATCAGATTTTGATTGTCCATGAGGCAAGCCGGTGAAAATTCCTTTTTCTTACGGGACTAAAAATAATTCGTTTTCTTTGATTCTGGGTGTCTCGCTCGCGGCGCATGCGCTCGCATTGGGTGCTGCCGGGCTTTTGTTTTCTTCGGCCCAATATTCGGTTGAGGAAGCACCCAGCAGCATGGAAATGATCATGATTGAAAAACCTCAAGCACAAGCAAAGCTGCAAATCAAAGAGGACGTCGTTGAGACACCAAAAGAAGCCCTTCAGAAAATCCCCGTCCGAGAGAAAAAAGCGGAACCGGAAAAACCGAAATCCGTCATCATTCCTCCCCTCAAAGGCGCCCTGCCGCAGGCAAAACCGGATTATCTGCGCAATCCCGCTCCGGTTTATCCCGAGGCGGCGAGAAGAAACGGATGGGAAGGACTCGTGATGTTAAAGGTGTTAGTGTCCAGGGAAGGTGTTTGTGAAAAAATTTCCGTGATCAAAAGTTCGGGCCGTTCCGTTTTGGATGAGTCCGCGCTTCACGCCGTCAAGGATTGGAAATTTCTGCCGGCCCGGGCGGGG
>CAYJWM010000103.1:0-4621 GCA_964373885.1 uncultured bacterium
GAGTGGGGTCGAACCACCAACCTTTGGCTCCGGAGGCCAACGCTCTGTCCAATTGAGCTACAGGCGCACGTCTCTTATAGATTTTCACTTCTCACTAGTCGTGAGAGAAATTTAATTTGCCCACTCCCTATTTTTCAGCAGTATCGACTTCCCATATATTTATCTTTTAGTCGATGCGGGCGCATGGTCAAATCTTTACTATTTCACTTCCGGGAAAATAAAATTTCAAAATTTCCGGGTACGTCTTGCCGATCCGGGCCTGCTCGCCAGCACCCCATTGGCAGAACCCAATCCCATGCCCCCATCCAAATCCATGAAAAAAAGCCCGGCCGTTTTTCGTCAACACATCCGCTTTAAGACTGCGCAAACGGTCGTACCCTACAAACTTTCGAAAATCTGCGGCGGGAATCACGAGCTTCGAACGCTCATACTGAAGCACCGCCTGTCTCACCCTCCCGGATTGCTCGCGGTCCAAAAACTCGATATGCTTCAGGCCCTTTGCCGGATAACCGTTTGCCTGCATCTTGGCTTCAATTTCAGAAAGAGGGACATCCAGTACCCATTCATAATATTTTTTCCCGACACAAAAAAGACAAAGTACGCCCCCAAGAACCGGGTTGGGTTCCACGGCCCAAATCTGATCCGCCTGAGCGGTTCTCCCGCCGCAATTGGCATGAAAATAAGCGGGAAATATTTTTCCCTGAAACGTGAGCACTTCGCTTTTCGTTAAATCTACCGCCTGGTCCGTCGTTTCTTTGTGAGCGGAAACCCCGCCGTAGACCTGGCTGAGCACGTTGTCATAAAGTGCAAAGCTTTCCGACGGATTTTTAAGCGATTGAAAAAGCGCATACGTTCTCGAAGCAACCGCATGGGACTTGAGCGCTTCAAGCGGCCAATCGGGACTTACCTCCGACGGAAGCACGCCTTTGACGTATTCCTCCATGTCAACTTCATTGATCACTGTGAGTGCTTCGGCGGAAACATGCAATATTTGAATACGGCCGCCGTAGGTGCGCCTGCCGACGCGAATCGGTGAGCCGTCCTGCGAAATTAAAAGTTCCTTAACGGGGCGGGTCCGTTGATTGAACTCAAACCCCTCTTTTGCGGGATCAATTTTGATTTCAAGGGGGCCCGATCCTTTCGCCAAAACTTTTAAATCCGCGCCGCTTTTGATTTCATAAGGTCCGTCAAAGCCAAGTGTGACGGACGGTACCTGAATCAAAAGCCCTACTTTTACGGACTGTGGAATTTTTGCTTTCTCCGGCAGCGCCAAAGAAGTCGGCAAAAGCGGAGGCGGAGCTTCGGTTTGAAGCGGGGGTTCAGCGAAGGCCGATGAAAAAAATGAAAATGAAAAAACAAAAAAATAGAGGAAAGTGCGGATCGATATTGGCATCCTGAGATCCTTCACTTCGCTCAGGATGACATGCCTAACGGCATATCATTTTGAAGTATCCAGATACGTTTTAAGTTTTTCCCAGGTTTTCCGGCCGCACACCCCATCGACTGCCAGGCCGTGCCCGGATTGAAAATCGCGAATGGCGGTACGGGTGGCGGGGCCTATTTTCCCGTCGATCGGGCCGTTGTAATAACCGGCGCTTTTTAATGCCTTCTGAATGCTGATGGACGGAAGCTCAAAGCCGGAAGGCGTTCGATATTTTCCTGCGGAAAGAACACCGTGTTCTTCCTTTAAAGAACCAATACGCCCGCGGGAAGCCGCCAGTTCCGCAGTAAGGGCTTTGTGTTTTGCTTCTTCGTCTTTTAAGGCCGCGTCCGTCTCGCGAAGGGAGGCATCGATGCGCGAAACTTCCTGACTCAACGCGCCGATTTGCCCTTGTACCATGTTCATTTCCTTCTTATGGGCGCCTTTGGTCACGCATCCTGAAACGCCCAAGGCCGAGACGCTTAACAAAATCAATATCGCCATTCTCATAGTGCCGATCTCCTCTTATGATGTAGTGACACAAACGGTTGATACGTCTAACAAAACAGAACGGATGATATCGTATCGCTTGGGTTCAAAAAGTCAACCGGAATCTGGTTGATGCCGATACGGTAATATGAATTCCGGCTCATTTTTTGCGGCGGTGAAAATTTCACTCACTCTGTTTGCGCTCTGGCGCCTCGCCCGCTTTTCCCAAAAACACAGGACATTGGAAGGAAACGCGGTTTCTGTGGCGTTGATCATCCTGATGGCGCTTGTGCTTCGCGGCCAAAATCCGGTGAGCGAACATGAATTCTGGGTGTTGCTCGCTTTGAATTTCCTCCTGGGCGTTCTCATTCTGGAACCGGAATGTTCGGCAATTGCGGAGCAGCTCGGGCAAAAAATCAGAAAAAGCACCCTGGATGAAAAAGCGCTCGAAGAACTCGTGCGTGCGGCTGCCGTGCTCTCCGCCACCCGCACCGGCGCTCTGATTGCCATTGAACGCGGTGACGACCTCCTGAAACCGAACGGGGCGGGAATCGAAATCAACGCCGAAGTCAAATCCGAACTCATCACGGCTCTCTTCAATAAACACGCCCAAACGCATGACGGCGGCGCTCTGATCCGCTCGGGCCGGATCACGCATTGCGGCGTTATTTTTCCGCTCACGGACCGGACCGACCTCGCCTCTGACCTCGGCACACGCCACCGGGCGGGTATCGGCCTCAGCGAACAAACGGATGCCCTGTGTTTGATCGTCTCGGAAGAAAGCGGCTCGATTTCCCTGGCCAGCCAGGGGGAATTAATCGAACATATTTTGCCGCGGAACCTCATGAAAACAATACGAAAACTGCTCCATGAAAAACAAGACGGGCCGTTTTTGCCGTTCCATTATTTGCGGCGGTTTTCGCTCATACAGGAGAACGGGCTTTCCGTTTCTTTTTCAAAATCAATGGGAAATCAAATTCATCATGCCATCGCCGTCTTGTTCTGGCTTTTGGTCGCTTTTTTATGGAACACACACCATCAAAAGCAGCCGATTGAAATCCTTACCGGCGAACCGTGGAGCTATGGGCCTGCTTTCGCGGTCATCTTTCATGCCGGCACATTCCTGTTGACCCACAAACTAAGCGTCAATGGATTGGCCCAGCAAGTTACGGAAGAAAGGCGGTTTCTGGGATTTTGTGTATTCCGGAAAACCGTGCCGCTTGAGAAAATCATGAATGTTTATTTAAAGAAAGAGCGGACCGGCATCAACTTGTGGTGTTTGGCGCTTGTGTTCAAACAAAAGCACAGTTTTACCCGCCGCGCCGTGATGAGAAGAAAACGATCGAAACTTTACTTAATCGAACGCGCTTCCTCACCCAAAATACTCTCCCAATGGGCGCAAAAAATCGGCGTTGCTTTGGCCCCTCCGCTGGCGGCCACTTTGTCCGAGACGGAACAGGAATTTTCCTAGTGAAGGCCGTCGCTTGCCTTAACGGCAAAAAGGAGAAATTCGGTGTGGGAAACCATGCGCTGTTCGGGGCGTGTTTTGCCCAAACGCGCCAAAATGCCTCTGACTAAAATTTCCATTGCTTCAATTTTAATGAACCCGGCCCGCTCAAGCGCTTCGCTCATTTTCTCAATTTGATTGTAGGTGGGATTTAAGGCCGCCAGGCGGCCGCCCGATTTCAAACTTTTTTTGATCGTTTCAACCTCATGCCATGGCTCGGGCACATCCGAAACGATCGAATCCACTTCTTCCTGCAAAAATGGTTCGTGCGCTTCGCGCCTGAAAAATTCAACGTACGGGAGAAGTCTTGCTTTCTTTAAATTGCCTTCGGCGATTTTTTGAAAATCGTCCCGCCGGTCATAGGTATAGACCTTTCCCTCCGGGGCCACTTGATTCGCCAGTGCAAGCGTCAGCGCTCCCGAGCCGGTGCCGATTTCAATCACGCGGCTTCCGGATCTTATTCCAAGCTTCATGAGAATCATCGCGGCATCTTTCGGGTAAATAATACCGCTCTCGCGGCGCGCCTTCATGATTAAATCATCGATGGTGGGCTCAAGCAAAACGGCTTTCGCATGTTCGAACTCGAGCCAATCGCCGTAGGACTTTCCGATCAGGGTGGAAAGCGAAATCGGCTGGCCGCGGTGAATCGAAAACTTTTTCTCGGGAAGGACTTCGACCAAATAAGTCACCTCATCGTCAAAACAAATGAGAACATGATCTCCCGCTTGGATCATGTTTTTGAAGATTGCCGAATCGGTGATCATCACCTTTTCTTGCGCTTCACGGTGCAGCCGACGGATTTGGTGTCGGAATGAGGGCTCGGCTTCCCCTCTAAAAGAGCGTCTAAAACTTCGTTCACATAACTTTTGGTCGGCTGATTGTCCTCACTCCAACCTTGATCATCGACGGCACCGCGATAAACCAAGGTCTCGCTCTGATCGATGATAAACACATGCGGTGTCGTCACGGCGCCGAAAAGATCGGCCGCTTGATGATCGGTATCCATCAAAATGGAATAGGTGATGGCCCGTTTATCAAGTTCTGCTTTCGTCTCGCCGGCCGTCTCGTCCACATTGGAATTAATGCCCATCACATTCACCCCTTTGGGCGCGTAATCAGACGCTATTTTGTTCAGCCGATCGTTGTAACGGACCACAAAGGGACATTCGGCGGACCAAAAATGAAACATGGTAATCTTTCCCTTT
>CAYJWM010000104.1:0-4418 GCA_964373885.1 uncultured bacterium
TATTTATTCGTGTATTTATTCGGACTATATTTATTCAACGGTAACCGATTTGGCCAAATTCCTCGGTTGGTCGACATCTCGGCCGTTTAGAACCGCTATTTTATAGGCAAAAAGCTGAAGCGGGATAGCCGCCAGAATAGAGGAAAACAGTTCTTGAGACTTTGGAATGGTAAAGATATCGTCAGCCAGCTTCCCAAGCTTTTCATCACCTTCCGTAGCAACGGCGATCACAATCCCCTGGCGCGCGCGGATTTCTTCGATATTGGAAATCATTTTTTCGTAAGTTTTCGAAGTTTGGGGAGCAATGCAAATCACCACCTGCTCGGAATCCACAAGCGCAATCGGTCCGTGTTTCATTTCCCCAGCCGCATAACCATGCGCATGCGCATAGGAAATTTCCTTGAGCTTCAGCGCGCCTTCCAGCGCGTTCGGGAAATTGTAACCGCGGCCGAGGTAAAGAAAATTGCGCCGGTGGCTGTGTTTGTGTGCGATCGTTTCAATCATTTCTTCCTGTTTCAAAATTTGTGCTGCCGAAGCCGGTAACTTTTTAAACTCGCGGATAAATTCCGCTAACTTTCCATCTGAAATTTCCCCTCTCAAACGTCCCAAATAAAACGCCAGAAAAGCAAGGGTCGCGAGCTGCGCCGTATACGCTTTGGTGGACGCCACACCGATTTCGGGGCCAGCGTGCGTGCAAACCACCGCATCTGCTTCGCGCGCAATTGTGCTTCCGACCACATTCACAATGGCAAGCGTCCGCGCTCCTTTTGCTTTTGCTTCGCGAAGGGCGGCAAGCGTATCCGCGGTCTCACCAGATTGAGTAATTAAAATGACAAGGTCGTCTTTTCCCACCACCGGATCTTCATAGCGGAATTCGCTTGAGACAGTTGCCTCGGCCCCAAGGCGCGCGAATTCGCCGATCATATAATTGCCGACAAGGCCGGCATGATAGGCCGTACCGCAGCTTACCAGAAAAACTTTTTTGACCTTTTTGAGCTCCCGATCCAGCGTTTTATTAAGGGAGTCAAAAAAAATGGAGCCATTTTTGTCGAGCCGTTTCGTAATAATTTCTTCAAGCACCCGCGGCTGTTCATGGATCTCCTTGAGCATAAAATGCGGGAAACCGCCTTTTTTCGCTTCTTCCACGCTCCATTCAATTTCCGAAATATGTTTTTTGATGTGCTTTCCCGTTTTCAGGTTCATAATCTCCACCGAATCACGTTTGAGCTCGGCAAGCTCATCGTCTTCCAAATAAATCACTTTTTTGGTGTACGGAAGAAGCGCGGAAACATCGCTTGCCACAAAATGCTCTTTTTGGCCAAGCCCGATTACAATCGGATTGGAACGTTTCAAAATAAAAAGCCGTTTCGGAATGTCCCGGAACAAAACCACGAAAGCGAAAAAACCCTCGAGTTTCTTGACCGCTTCACGCAGCGCTTCGACCGGGTCCCCATGATAGCAGTCTTCGATTAAATGAGCGGCTACTTCGGTGTCCGTTTCCGATTGAAATCGATAACCTTTGCGCAAGAGTTCCGACTTAAGCTCCGCATAATTTTCGATAATTCCGTTATGAACCAAGGCGATCTTCCCACTCTGGCTTAAGTGGGGGTGAGCGTTTGTTTGGGAAGGTTCCCCGTGAGTCGCCCATCGGGTGTGGCCGATTCCCACGTGCATTTGTTTTGGATGGCCGTTCACAAGCGAACGAAGCGCGGAAAGTTTTCCTTTTTCCTTGAGGACGAAAAATTCGGAATGGTTTGAGTCCAGGCAGGCAATGCCGGCCGAGTCATAGCCACGGTACTCGAGATGTTCGAGCCCTTCCATTAATACGGAAACCGCGTCCCGATTTCCTATGTAACCGACAATCCCGCACATAATTATTTTAAACCCTTTACCGTAAAAGCCGGCTTTTACGAAACGTCGCAGAGGTTATCATACTAGCAACTCTTCAAAAGGATGCAACAGAATTTAGGTCTCTTGAATTTAGGTCTCTTTCCATTTGGCCGATATTATGTAAATGAACCCCAAAATCAAAAACAGAAGAAAACATTATCTGATCAATAAGCCGCTTCAACTCCGGTATGTCCTCTATATCATAGCGACTTTGCTCATCGTCTCTACCGCAAGTCTTATCGGTACTTATTACGGCATTTGGGCTTCGGTGATTAACGCTTTCTCGGAACACTCGGTTCAGGAATTGGTCACCACAGCGGCCCAAATTCAGGAATACCAGGAAGCCCGAAGACCCCCCCAAGTAGCAACCGATTCCCTCCCCTCCCTGCGCCTATTTAAAGAAACGGCGCTTTTGAGCGACCGCCAGAAAGAAATCATCCGTGAGATTTTGGATGAAACCCATCAGAAATTAACACCTTTGGGTATGATGTTGATTCTTCTGATCGGTTTGGGCAGCATTTTTCTCACCCATAAAATCGTGGGCCCGCTGTACCGCCTCAGACGGTCTTGTCAGGATGTCGGCGCAGGCAAACTTACCACACGCCTTGCTTTTCGAAAGTTCGACGAAGCTCATGACGTGGCCCGCGACTTCAATCAAATGGCCGCCTCACTAGACGCCACGGTTTCCACCATTAAGCGAATCGTGGATACCATGCCGCCGAACGCCCGCACCGAGGAACTTAAAAAAGCGCTCGCCCGATTCAAAGCCACCTCCGACTGATCCAGTATGCGCAGGTTTGCTTCCGGCCTTTTTATTGTTTCCATCATTACCCTGCAAACGCAAATCTGCTGGGCGCAAGAGTTTCCCCTTCCGCAAGAAGACCGCGCCCTCCTGGAACGTATCGAGCGCGATTCCGTTCAATATTTTCTAACGTTCACGGACCCGGAAACGGGATTGATCCAAGACTCTTCTCGGAGCGGTTCCCCCGCTTCCGTGGCAGCCACGGGCTTCGGCATGGCCTGCCTTGCGATCGCCACAACCCACGGTTGGATATCCTACCGGGAGGCTTATCATCGGATCGAGCGTGCCGTTTCCACTTTGGAAAAAGAAACGGCCGGACAAAACGGATTTTTTTATCATTTTCTCGACCCGAAAACCGGAAAACGCATTTGGAAATCCGAGGTTTCGTCGATCGATACGGCGCTCGCCATAGCAGGGGCTTTGCTTGCGGCCACCTATTTCGGAGGAACCGACCTAGAACGCCGGATCAAAGCGCTTTACAACCGCGTCAAATGGGACTGGATGTTAAACGGATCGCTTCTTTTCTGTCACGGCTGGAAGCCGGAGAGCGGCTTTCTTCCCTTTTACTGGGATACTTACTCGGAACATCTCATTCTTCAGGCGCTTGCTATCGGATCCGAGACCCATTCAGTCCCAAAAGAAGTGTGGAGCGAATGGGAGCGGCTCGCGGACACATTCAACGGCAAAGAAATTGTCTACTCCTACACGGGAAGTTTATTTACCTATCAATACCCGCAGGCTTTTATCGATTTCCGCGATCTGGACGACGAAGGGATCAATTATTTCGAAAACTCCGGAAAAGCCGCCTCCGCCAACCGCGAATTCTGCGTGCGGTATCAAGAAGAGTTTCAAACTTATCAAAACCAAATGTGGGGGCTTTCCGCTTCACTGGGCCCCGACGGCTACAAAGCGTACGGGGCCGAACCGGGGCTTGCGCTTCACGACGGCACCATCGCCATTTATTCGGTGATTGCTTCCATTGTGTTCACGCCCGAAGAATCGATTGCGGCCGTCCGGAACATGTACGAGCTTGAGGGCGGCCGTCTCTACGGCGATTACGGGTTTGTGGATGCGTTTAACCTGGACCGAAAATGGAAGACCAACGAATATTTGGGGATTGACCAGGGAATCACGGTCTTAATGCTCGAAAACTTTCTTTATGACGGAGCGATTTGGAAACGATTTATGAGGCTTGAACCCATCCGCCGGTGGGTGGAACGCGCGGAACTGACCTCAAGCTGAAGCGGGCGATTTTAGACGGGCGGTTTTCTGCCCAGAAATATAGCGGCGATGTGCTCTGCGGTTTCTTCGATGGCTTCCTTGGTCAGCAGCGTTTTCTTCTTGATTTTCTCTTTTAATTCGGCGATGCGGCCGCAATTCGGTTCGGGAACTTTCTGGAGTTCGCGCTTAAACTTTTCAATGTCCTGCCTCAAGCCGGCGTCTGCCTCAGGTTTCAATTGAATTCCTTCCAGCCAGCTTGATTCATTTTTGGGAAGAGCGCATTCCGGGTGTTCCGACATATTTTGATTCGCGAGTGCCAAGCGTTCATGACTTTGGGAAACCACATTCGCCATGACCGGTGACTCAACCTTTCTCAATAAAGATAAAAACCGCTCGGCCAGTACACGGCTCATTTCCAAACAGGAACCCTTCGGCCTCCTGTTTAGTATCGGCCGTGTGGGAAGGAACTTTATGGAAGGAGAGAACGGGGTGCATCCCACTTCAT
>CAYJWM010000105.1:0-4303 GCA_964373885.1 uncultured bacterium
CCGCTCCTCGTTTCCGTCCGAAGCGGCGCCGCCGTTTCCATGCCGGGCATGATGGACACGGTGCTCAATCTCGGACTTAATTCCGACGTGGTGCAGGGTCTGATCATCAAAACCGAAAATGAGCGCTTCGCTTGGGACGCGTACCGGCGTTTCATTCAAATGTTCGGCAATGTCGTGATGAGTGTTCCGCATGAGGCCTTTGAGGAAATATTGTCCAAGAAAAAAGAACAATGCCATGTGAAAAATGACATTGATCTTCCCGCCAATGATTTAAAAGAAGTGGTCCGGCTCTTCAAAAAAACCTATCAGGACCATACGGGCGAGGAATTTCCGTCCGACCCGAAAGTCCAACTCACCAAAGCGATCAATGCCGTGTTTAAATCCTGGAACAATCCCCGCGCGATCAAATACCGCGAGCTGAATGAAATCCGCGGCCTTTTGGGGACGGCCGTGAACGTTCAAGCGATGGTGTTCGGCAATATGGGCGAAAGTTCCGGCACAGGCGTTTGTTTTACGCGTAATCCTTCCACCGGGGAAAATAAATTTTACGGCGAATTTCTCGTCAATGCGCAGGGTGAAGACGTCGTAGCAGGCATCCGCACGCCGGAGCCGTTAAGCGGCTTAAAAACCAAGTGGCCGGACATTTACAAGCAGCTCGACAAAATCCGTGAAAAATTAGAGCGCCATTACAAAGACATGCAGGATATTGAATTCACGATTCAAGAAGGCACGCTCTATTTGCTCCAGACTCGAAGCGGCAAACGCACGGCCCAGGCGGCGGTGAGAACGGCCGTGGAAATGGTGAAAGAAGGTTTGATCGGAAAAAATGCGGCGCTTTTACGCGTCAATCCCAAAGTGCTTGATCAGTTGCTTCACCCAATGTTTGACCCCAAGGAATCCAAACAAAAAATTGCGAAGGGACTTCCGGCTTCACCCGGCGCCGCGACCGGAAAAGTGGTTTTTGATGCCGATAAAGCGGAGGAACTCGGGAATAAAGGTGAGCCCGTCATTTTGGTCCGTATCGAAACGTCTCCCGAGGACATCGGCGGCATGCACGAAGCTCGGGGTATTTTAACCGCCCGCGGCGGAATGACGTCTCATGCGGCGGTGGTGGCCCGCGGAATGGGCAAATGCTGCGTGGCCGGCTGCGATCAGATTGTGATCGATTACGGCAAAGGGGAATTCCGTGCCGGAAATACGACCGTCAAAGAAGGCGATTTTATTTCACTCGACGGAAGTTTGGGCGAGGTTTATCTCGGCCGTGTGGCCACGATTGAGCCCCAGCTTTCGGGGGATTTTGAAAAATTAATGCGCTGGGCGGATCGAGTCCGCACGCTTAAAGTCCGCACCAACGGCGATACGCCCACCGATGCCAGAACCGCGCGGAAATTCGGAGCCGAAGGCATCGGACTTTGCCGCACGGAGCATATGTTTTTTGAAGGCAACCGCATTGTGGCCATGCGTGAGATGATTCTCGCGGAAACCAAGGAAGAGCGCGAGCAGGCGCTGGCCAAGCTTCTGCCGATGCAGCGCGATGATTTTGAGCAGATTTTCCGCGAGATGAACGGGTTCCCCGTGACGATCCGCCTGCTCGATCCGCCGCTTCATGAGTTTTTGCCGCACGGCGAAGACAATCAGCATGAAATGGCCCAAGTGCTCGGGGTTTCCATTGAACGGTTGCGCGAGAAGGTGGCCGCGCTTCATGAATTCAATCCCATGCTGGGACATCGCGGATGCCGCTTGGGCATTACCTATCCCGAAATTTACGACATGCAGACAAAGGCCATTATGGAAGCGGCCTCGAGCGTGAAGAAAAAGGGAATCAAGGTCATTCCCGAAATCATGATTCCGCTCATCGGTACCAAAAAGGAATTCACGATCCTGAAAAAGAATATAGAGGAAGTGATCCGCCAGGTGTTTGAAGAAAAGCAGGTTGAGGTGGACTATGCGATCGGTACCATGATTGAAATTCCGCGCGCGGCTGTCGTGGCGGATACGATCGCCGAGGAGGCCCAATTCTTTTCGTTCGGGACGAATGATTTGACGCAAATGACCTTCGGGTATTCGCGCGATGATGCAGGCGTTTTTCTTGAGGATTATGTGGCGCAGGGAATTCTCGAAAAAGACCCCTTTCAGAGTTTGGATCAAGAAGGGGTCGGAGCGCTCATGCGCTGGGCCATCGAACGCGGCCGCAAAGTCCGCAAAGACTTAAAAATCGGGATCTGCGGCGAACATGGGGGTGATCCCGCATCTGTCGATTTCTGTTACCGGGTGGGTATGAATTATGTGAGCTGTTCCCCGTACCGCGTGCCGTTGGCACGCCTTGCCGCCGCGCAGGCCGTGATTCGGGCCAAAGGTTGAGCCCTCGGAACGTTTTTCCCGAGGACCACCCTGAGGAACTGGCCATAATTCATTATGCCAGTGACGTAGGGTTACCTTAATTTCAGCCAAATGGCGAGAAAAAAGAAGAGCAAAGCAAAACCAGCGAAGCAGTCCCACCCGTCGGGCAGTCATCGTAGATGGCAGTCGTCGCCGACGGGATCAAAGCGCGCGCTCTCAAAAAAGAAAGTGTCCGCTCCTAAAGCTGGAGCGAGAAAAAGAAAAGCCGTTTTTCCCAAAAGCGACGCGGAATTTGATCGTCCTCCTTCCGAAGAAAAAGAGGGCGAAGTAAGAAAACGCCGCTTCAACGATGTTGAAGAGGCGGACGGCGATGAGGTGACGCTCGATAAAACACCGATGCGGATTTACCTCCAGCAAATCGAGAAAATCCCGCTCCTCACTCCCGAAGAAGAAATTGACCTCGCCAGAAAAATAAGTCTTGCCGGCCGGGATGCCGCCGAAGCCCGCGCGAAAATGATTCGCTCCAATCTGCGCCTTGTCATCTCGATTGCCAAACGCTACGCCAATATGGGGCTTCCGTTTTCGGATTTGGTGGAGGAAGGCAATATCGGTCTCATGCGCGCGGTGGATAAATTTAATTACAAAAGGGGATACCGCTTTTCAACCTACGCGTCGTGGTGGATCAAGCAGGGCGTCATGCGCGCACTTTCCAATCAAGGGAAGACGATCCGCGTGCCCGTTTATATGTTTGACACCATTTCGAAATGGCGGAAAATGCGCGAGGCCTTGATTCAAAAACTAAGCCGCATCCCCAGCCGCAAGGAACTTTCCGAAGCGATGGGGCTTCCCGCGGATAAAATCAAGGAAATTGAGCGCATCGCTACGCAACCGAGTTCGCTGAATGCGCCCGTAAGTCTGGACAGTTCGTCTGAAATGATGGATTTAATTCAAGATGAAGCGGCTTCACCGCCTTCGACCAATATCGAAGAGCTTTTTGAGGGCGTTCGGATCGATCAGATTTTGGGCTATGTGGATGAACGCGAGCGTCAGGTGCTTATCCTCCGCTTCGGATTGAAGGGCGGGGAACAACATACTTTGGAAGAAACCGCGAAACATTTCGGCGTCACGCGCGAACGGATCCGGCAGATCGAGGTGGCCGCGATCACGAAAATTCGTGAGGCATTAAAAACGAAAGACCAAAAACTTGAAGACTACGTCCGCTAAAACCGGTATGGCAGCGAAGCAGCCATCGCAGATGAATAGCTTAAAACTGAAGTCTCTTATCCGGGACATTCCGGATTTTCCGAAAAAAGGGATTGTATTCAAAGACATCACGCCGCTTCTTAAAGATCCGGGAGCGCTCAAGTTCGCCTGCCATGAGCTGGCGCGGAAATTTAAGGGCACGGGCGCGGAGCAGGTGGTGGCGGTTGAGTCGCGCGGCTTTATTTTCGGAACCGCCGTAGCGTGCGAGCTGGGAGCGGGTTTTATTCCGGTGCGCAAACCGAACAAGCTCCCGGCCGCCATAGAGAGCATTTCCTATTCATTGGAGTACGGAAAAGATTCTCTGGAAGTTCATTGCGATGCGATCGCGAAGAATACACGCGTTCTGATCGTAGACGACCTTCTCGCGACCGGCGGAACGGCCGAGGCGGTGATCCGTTTGATTGAGAAATTGGGAGGTGTCGTGGTGGGGGTGGTTTTTTTGGTGGAGCTTACGTTTCTCAAGGGCCGCGAGCGGCTCAAGAATTATCCGGTTCATTCCCTGATTACATTTTAATTCTAAAACAAATCTTTGCAAAATTGCCATCTCGCTACGCTGCGCACGACAATTTTTAGCCGAGCGGGCTAAGCAAAAATTGCCGTGCTCACTGCGGCTCATGCGCTCGACTTCGAGCTAGAAGTCTCGCGCATTCGACGCCGCTCGCCGGGCAATCTTGCAAAGTTCAATCTAAACATTAAGCCC
>CAYJWM010000106.1:0-4260 GCA_964373885.1 uncultured bacterium
ACTAGGAACAGTCGAATATGACGCTGTTTCGGATTCTTTTTAATCTATTTATCCTTGCGGCGCTTCGGCAGGTGATATGAATGGCAAAAATAAAATCGAGAGGCGAGCAATATCCTCTACCAGTGAGAACAACAAAATGGGTAGGGGTTATATTTTTTACAGCCATCCACTTGGTGGGCATTATTGGAATGCCGTTTTACGTTATTTATCATGGCGTTACGGGGACAGAATGGATTCTTTTTATTAGCTACGCTCTGCTTACAAACATGGCGATTACGCTTGGTTACCATCGCCTGTTTGCGCACAAAACCTTTAAGGCCCACCCGCTGGTTCAATTTTTTCTTTTATTTTTTGGGGCCGCAACTTTTGAACAATCTGCACTCAAATGGGCTTCCCAGCATCGGCAGCACCACCAGTTCACCGATTCCGATCAAGACCCTTATAATGTCAAGCAGGGATTTTGGCACGCCCATGTGGGATGGATTCTGATGTGGAAACACAAAGTTAATTATGACAATGTGAATGATTTACAGAGTTCAAAACTCGTGATGCATCAACATACCTGGTACAGTCTTTGGTCGGTTGCAAGCGGAGTAATTCTTCCTATGATTATTGGGTTTGCTATCGGCCGGCCGCTCGGCGTTTTCATCATGACGGTTTGTTTAAGACTGGTGCTGGTTCTTAACTCAGCTTTTTTTGTTAATTCTTTTTGTCATACTTTTGGCGATAATTCATTCGATCAGACCATTTCTGCAAGAGATCATTGGATAGGAGCTTTGCTCACGAACGGGGAAGGTTATCATGGTTTTCATCATCGTTTCCCAAGCGATTATCGTAATGGTATCCGGTGGTATGATTGGGACCCAACTAAGTGGATCATTTTTATCCTCTCCAAGTTTCAGCTCACTCGGGATTTAAAAAGGACTTCCCCTCAAAAGATTCGAGACGCCATGTTGCTAAGCTGAGTTGCCAAAAAGGCATGGAGAAAACGTAAGCAGCCGACACACAGGATTCCAAAACTCGCCGTTGATATCCGAAACTACTTTTTCTTGAGGATTTTCCAGTAGGAAAAAAAGGTGAGATAGGCGATCACGCCGCAGCTTAAGATCATGAACACCCAGCCCGAAAGTTTCATGAGGGAATCCGGTGTTGAATGCGATGTTTCCTCTGCCACGCCAGATACACCAAAAAAAGCGTGGCGAGGAAAAGCGCGGTGAGAAGGAAACGAACAAACCAGATGTAAGGATAATGCTCCGGCGCCACCCCCTTCATGAAGACAACCCTTGCCCCATCCTGCACCAGCCAAAACAGCAGAAGCACGGTCAGATAAATGGGGGTTACATACTGCATGATGAAGAGAAAGAAGTGGGGCACCTTCATGTCGGCCCCAATCATCATCTCCTTCCAGGCGTTTTCCGGCTTGAAGATCCAGATGAAAATGATGATTTCCACAATGCAGAAAATGACCACGCCGAATGTTCCGAGCCAAAAATCCATCTCATCCAAGAAACCGTGTTTCAAAAAAATCACGACGGGGATGGCAAGAAAAACGCACAACCCCCCGACCGTGAGCGCGGCTTTTTTTCGGTCCAGTTTAAATTCGTCCTGAAGAAACGCCATCATCGGCTGTGCGAGCGCAATTGAGGAAAGAAGCCCCGCGATGAAGAGGAGGAAAAACCACAACATTCCGAAAATCTGGCCTCCCGGGAGCTTCTGGAAAATAAGCGGCAGAGCGCAAAAACCGAGATCAAAAGCGCCATTCTGGGCAACCGCCGCCGTCTGGGCAATGCCGAAATAAGCCACGGTCACGGGGATCGCGATGAACCCCCCGAGCAGGACTTCCGAGAATTCATTGGTCGCGACGGTAGCCAGTCCCGAAACCACCACATCGTCCTTTTCTGAGAGGTAACTGGCATACGTTTGAATGCAGCCGAACCCCAAGCTCAATGTAAAAAAGATTTGTCCCGTCGCCGCAAGCCAAACCTTGCTGTTCTTAAGCGCCGCGAAGTCGGGGTTCCACATAAATCCAAGTCCGTTGAGAATGTTTCTTTCCGGATAGAGGGGGTCGGGCGTTCCTAAAGTGGCGACCCGCCATACGAGGATGGCACCGATCACGAAGGTGACAGGCACCCCCCAAATGGCAAGCATTTCAATTCCCTTCACCACCCCGCGCGAAAGCACCCAGGTGAGAATCGCAATTGTGATGAGAAGGAAAACAAAAGCGGTGGAGTAGCCGCCGTCAAAATAAGCATTCGCCACTTTGCCCTGAAAGGATGCGAGAAAATCTACCATCTGGTTGTGATTGGGGACGGTAAAATATTTCCCGGTCAAGGAAAAGGCGCTGTATGCAAGCGTCCATGAAACGATATAGTTGTAATAAATCAGGATCCCGAAGGGCAGGAAAATGCCGACCGCGCCGATATATTTCGCAAGCGGGTGGTTCCACAAGTAATGAAACATGCCGGGGGTTGTCCCATGGCCGTATTTGCCGCCGAACCGGCCGATCCCCCACTCGATCCACATGAGCGGAATCCCGATCATCAGAAAAGCAATGAAGTAGGGGATCATAAAAGCCCCGCCCCCGTTTTGGGCACATTGGACGGGGAAGCGCAGAAAGTTTCCGATCCCAATGGCGTTGGCCGCCATGGCGAGGACGACGCCGATTCTTGTCGCCCACCGTTCCCTGCTCTTATGGTTTTCGGGATGCTTTTTGGACACTGTCGGACAGCTTATCAAGAGGGTTTGAATTTGAAAAGAAAAATATCAGGCCTCCGTTTTATTCATGACTTGAGTTCTGTAGATTTCCCCTCTCCCCTCTGGGGAGAGGGCAGGGTGAGGGGGCGAATCGGAAGATTTACCCCCTCATCCTAACCTTCTCCCCCAAGGGGGAGAAGGGATCGTGTTAAAAAGTGCAGAACTCAAGTCATGAGTAAGGGACAATCGAAGACTACGAGAATTTAAGCCGGCTTACCGTCACATAGGTGATCGCTAGAATCCCCGCCTCAATGGCTATGCTGGCAATGGCCGCCCCTGCGTAAGAAAAAGAATGGATTAAAAGAAATATCAGCGGCAGGCCGATCATGGCCATGACGACATGGATTTGAGAATACACTTGTGTTTTCCCGCAAACGAGGAGAAATTGCGCAAAGAAGGCATTGGAGCTGATGAACAGCACAGAGACAAGCAAAAGCCGGAGAGATAACACCGTTATCGGGTAATCCGCGCCGCAAACCAATCTGACAATGACGCGCGCGAAAATGAAGAGCAAGGGCAGGCAGATCAAAGAGATCATGATGGTGATCTGCTGTATTCGCTGCATAATTTTAAGTGCCTTGGTTTTGTTTTTATGGAACATTCTGCTTAAGCGCGGGAAAAGCGCTTGGGAAAAAGAAGCCAGTGGAAATGTCTGGGCGAGGTTGGCCATTTTCTCCGCAATGGAATAAAATCCCGTCACTGCGTTATTGGTCAGAAGCCCAAGCGCAAAAATGCGGGTGGTGGTATACGCGTTGATGGCCACATTGGCGATGAAAATGTCCCAGCCGGCCTTGAGCTGGGCGCGCAAATTGGTATACCCCGGGAAGCGGAACGACACCCCGAATTTTTTGAACACAATACGCAATCCTAAGAGCCCCATGATTAAACCCACAAAAGAAGTGACGAGCGGGACCATCAAATAATCTTCAGGGCCCCGTACCGAGAGAAAAATGAGCAGCGTGGAGACAATGCCGCCCCCGATATTCAGGTCGGCGATATGCCTCATTTTTTCTGTGCCCTGAAAAAACCAGACGGGGAAAATGGTAGTTCCCAAGATGGTCCCGGCACTGAGCACATAGACTGCCCAATCGTTTCTGAACTTGGGGATAAAGTAGACAATGCCGCCCAGCATCAGGAAACTCACAAGCGCCAGCGCCAGCTTTGCAGCCATCACCGCAGAAAAAACCTTTGAGACTTCGGAATGTTTGTCTTGGCAGAGGGAGATTTCTTTCGTGGCGGAAATGCTGAATCCATAATCCGTCAGGATCATGAAATACTGAGCAAACGCTTGGGCAAAGGCAATGAGGCCGAATTTTGCAGGGCCGATGACCCGGAACAGATAGGGAAGAATGATAATCGGCAGGACGTAGGTGATGGCTTGCAGCACCGAAAGCGAGGCGAAATTGTGGAGCACCGCCTTTCGTTCTTCGTGCGCCGCCATCCCGTATGTTTTTTTGATGAGCTTGATTAGAGGCATGTTGTGTCCGGGGGTGCATCCCACTTCAT
>CAYJWM010000107.1:0-4235 GCA_964373885.1 uncultured bacterium
TTGACTTTTGAAGTTTTTTTGGGTACGATTCGAACAACTTAGCACCTTTTAAACTGGTACTGCGAGACCAGAAAAGGAAAAACATGAAATTCAGTCCGGAAGGCCAAAATTTAAAGAGAAGCTCACCAACTCGGTGAGCTATTTTTTTGTCCCGAAGGGACTATCCCGATCCTATTGAATAGAAAATTTATAGATGGGATTGCCTCCGAAATGAGTCAAAATGGCACAGTTTAAACAAATTATGACGGGTGAAGAGATGTCGCGGGCCATCACCCGAATCACTCATGAAATTCTTGAGAAGAATAAAGGGTCTGAAAACCTTGTGTTGATCGGGATCAGAACGGGCGGGGCACTGCTCGCGAAACGGTTTGGCGAAAAATTAAGGGCCATTGAGAGCAGAGAAATTCCGATCGGGCTTTTAGACATTACGATGTACCGGGATGATTTGAGCGAAGTGGGCGCCCAGCCGGACATGAAAGGGACGGAAATTAGTTTTGACGTGAACAAAAAGAAAGTCATTTTGGTGGACGACGTCCTGTTCACGGGCCGGACGATCCGGTGCGCGCTCGATGCGGTGATTGATTTCGGGCGCCCCGAATTCATCCAGCTTGTGGTCTTGATCGATCGGGGGCACCGGGAGCTTCCGATCAAGCCCGATTATGTGGGAAAAAACATTCCGACCTCGAGCCAAGAGGAAGTGGTGGTGAAATTCGAGGAGCAGGACGGCTCGGATGAAGTTATTGTGGTGGAGGAGGCGGGACGATGACGGCGAATTCATGGAAACGAAAAGACCTCGTCGGACTTAAAGATTTGACCGCCGAAGAAATCAAGCTGATTTTGGATACGGCGAAATCGCTTCAGGAAATTTCACTTCGCCCCGTGAAAAAAGTGCCGACGCTTCAAGGGCGCACGGTGGCCAATATGTTTTTTGAACCGAGCACCCGGACGCGCATCTCTTTTGAGCTGGCTGAAAAACGCCTGAGCGCGGACACGATCAATTTCACGGGCCAGAGCTCGAGCACGGTGAAAGGCGAAACTTTGAAGGACACTGTCCGGAATATCGAAGCGCTCAAGGTGGAAATTATTGTGATGCGCCATCCTTCTTCCGGCGCGCCGCACCGCCTCGCGGAGTCCCTTGGCGTGAGCGTGATCAACGCCGGCGACGGCATCAACGAACACCCGACGCAGGCGCTGCTTGATATGTTCACGATTTTGGAAAAAAAGGGGGCGCTCGCGAAAATCAAAGTCACCTTCATCGGGGATATTCTCCACAGCCGGGTGGCGCGCTCCAATATTTGGGGGCTGACCAAAATGGGGGCGCATGTGGTGATTTGTGCGCCCAAGACATTGATTCCTCCACGGGCGGATTCTCTCGGCGTGGAAGTGACCAGCGACGTCAACCGCGCGATCAAGGGCGCGGACGTGATTAATTTGCTTCGGATCCAGCGCGAGCGGCAGACGGAATGCTATTTTCCGAGCATACGCGAATATGCGACCAGTTATCAAATCAACCGTGAGGTGCTGTCGCATGCCAAGCCGGACGTGTTGATCATGCACCCGGGGCCGGTCAACCGCGGGGTTGAGCTTTCGAGCGACGTGATGGACGGACCTTATTCGGTGATTTTGGATCAGGTGACCAACGGGATTGCGGTGCGGATGGCTGTGCTTTATTTGCTGAGCGGTATGCGGAAAAAAGGCGCCCGCCTGACGGACGGGCAAGGTGCTGCATGAATCTCTTAATCAAAAATATTCATGTGATTGACCCCAAAAATAAAACGGATGCTGTGTGCGATCTTTTGATTAAAAAAGGGAAAATCGCCGAGCTTAAAAAGGAAATTAAGGCGGATGAAGTTGAGATTTTTGACGGTAATGGAAAATATCTGTTTCCGGGATTGATCGACATGCACGTTCATTTCCGGGAGCCCGGGTTTGAACAGAAAGAAACCATCGAAACCGGTTCACGCGCCGCCGTCAAAGGCGGTTTTGTGGCGGCGGTCACCATGCCGAACACCAACCCTCCGTGCGACCACCAAAGCGTCATTGACAATATCATCCGGAAGGCCAATGAAGTGCCGTTTTACGTATTTCCGGCTGGAACACTGACCAAGGAACGTTCCGGAAAAGAACTTTCCGAAATGGGTGATTTAAAGCGCGCGGGCGCTTGGGCGGTCACCGATGACGGCGAATGGGTGGGTGATTCGCTTCTGATGCGCCGGTCGATGGAATATGCTTCCATGCTCGACCTTTTGGTGATCAGCCACGCCGAAGACAGACGGCTTACCTCAGACGGCGTCATGAATGAGGGAATTATCGCCACTCAAATCGGGCTTAAAGGAATCACCCATGCGAGCGAAGAAGTGGCCCTAAGCCGTGATCTTATGTTAGCGGAATTGACGGGCGCGCGGCTTCATATCACACATGTTTCAACCAAAGGCGCCGTCGAACTCATTCGCCAAGCCAAAGCGAAGGGAATTTCCGTCACTTGCGACGTCACTCCCCATCATTTTTCGCTTACGGAAAAAGAGGTGGAGCATTATGACACCAATTTCAAAATGATGCCGCCGCTACGTACCGAAGAAGACCGCCAAGCGCTTCTCAAAGGGCTTGCTGACGGCACAATTGACGCCATCGCGACGGACCATGCGCCCCATACGGATGAGGAGAAAATGCAGGAGTTTTCGGAAGCCCCGTTCGGCGTGATCGGGCTTGAAACCGCTCTTGGAGTCGCGCTTACGGAAATTTATCACAAAAAAACTCTCGACTTAGAGGGATTGATCACAAAACTGTCCGTTCGTCCCGCTGAAATTTTAAAATTGCCGGCCGGATTCGGCGAAATACGGGTGGGAAGCGAAGCGAATCTGACGATTGCGGACCTTGACCAGGAATGGGTCGTGAAGGCCGAGGAATTTGTTTCGAAATCGAAAAATTCGCCCTTTATCGGGAAAAAGCTGAAAGGAAAAGCGGTGGCGACAATCTGCCGCGGGAAGTTATGGAAGTAAAAAAAGCAATTTTGGCGCTAGAGGACGGGATGGTTTTTGAGGGAATTTCTTTCGGCCATGAAGGAGAAACTTCAGGGGAAGTTGTGTTCAACACTTCGCTGACCGGCTACCAGGAAGTGTTGACAGACCCTTCCTACAAAGGCCAAGTCGTCACCATGACTTATCCGCATATCGGAAACTACGGAATCAACGAGGCGGATTCCGAATCCCGAAAGCCCTGGGTGGAAGGGTTTATCGTGAAGCAATTGAGCCCGATCGTGAGCAATTGGCGCTCGGAGATGACGCTGGATCAATATTTGAAAAAGAACAAGATTGTCGGCATTCAAGGAATTGACACGAGAAAGTTGGTGAGCCGTTTGCGCGATCACGGGGCGAAAAAAGGCGTGATTTCCAGTACGGATCTTGATTCCAAGCGCCTGATTCAAAAGGCGAAAGATTCGCCGAGTATTGTCGGAATCGATTTGGTGAAGGAAGTCACATGCCGGAAACTGTATGAGTTTGATGAAACCCTTATTCCGGAGTTCGCGTGGCCGGCCGGAATGAAATGCCCGCCCCGAAAGCATTTTGTGGTGGCCGTGGACGGAGGAATTAAATTCAATATTCTGCGGAAATTAAATCAGCACGGATTCCGTGTCAAAGTCGTGCCGGCCCACACGACAGCCGAGGAGATCATGAAGCTCGCGCCCGAAGGCGTTTTTTATTCCAACGGCCCGGGCGATCCGGAGCCGGTGAAATACCTTTGGTCGGAAATGGCGAAATTGATCGGCCGCGTCCCCATTTTCGGAATTTGTCTCGGTCATCAGATGCTTGGGCTTGCGCTCGGCGGGAAAACATTTAAATTGAAATTCGGACACCGCGGGGGGAATCATCCGGTGATAGATTTAAAGACCGGGCGCGTTGAGATCACCTCGCAAAATCACGGTTTTTGCGTGGACCCGGACTCGCTTCCCAAAGACACGGTGGAGATGACCCACATCAATTTAAACGACAAGACCTCGGAAGGGATGCGCCACAAAAAATATCCGGTGTTTTCGGTCCAGTATCACCCCGAAAATTCGCCGGGGCCGCATGACTCGGATTATTTGTTCAGCCGCTTCTACGCGATGGTTGATCACGGAGTTTGGTAATATGGATTTTTTGCACAAAATCTGTCTGCCTTCGCTACGCTGTGCGCGGCAATTTTTAGCCGAGCGGGCTGGGCAAAAATTGCCGTGCTCGCTCGGGGTGCATACCACT
>CAYJWM010000108.1:0-4037 GCA_964373885.1 uncultured bacterium
TTGAACGATCGAGCACTTTATGAAATGGTTTCGCTAAAGGGAAGCGAGACGGTCAGACGGGAATTTTCCATATTGAAAATGGCTGAAGGCGTCCATGCCTTATACGAAAACGTCTTGAATAAAGCGCGCGCCCAAACCGCGGTAACTCCTGTCGGTACGCGCTGTTAAGCATTCCAAATCTTATTGACCCGAAATCCCATACACAGTAGAATACAAGCTTCGTTTACCCACTTTATCAGTTTCCATTAAAAAGAGGAGTGTCGATAATGAAGGTTCGCGTTGGAATTAACGGATTTGGCCGCATCGGACGCAATATTTTTCGCGCGGGATTTCGAAACCCGCAAATTGAATTTATAGCCATTAACGATTTACCGGTCCCCCCCAAAACACTGGCGCATCTCTTAAAACATGATTCTACCTTCGGCACGTTGGACGCCCAAGTGGAAGCAAAAGAAGGGGCGCTCGTAGTGAATGGACACGAAGTTAAGGTGTTAACGCACAGGGATCCCGCTGAAATCCCGTGGGGGAAACTTGGCGTAGACGTTGTGATCGAATCCACGGGCGTTTTTACGGACGGTGAAAAAGCCAAAAAACACCTGCAGGGCGGAGCGAGGGCCGTGATCATTTCTGCGCCTGCGAAAAATGAAGACATCACCATTGTGATCGGGGTGAATGAAACAAAATTTGACCCCGCCAAGCACAAAATTATTTCCAATGCAAGCTGTACCACCAATTGTCTTGCGCCGATCGCAAAGGTACTCCACGAAAAATTCAAAATCACACGGGGCTTCATGACCACAGTGCATTCATACACAAATGATCAGCGTATTTTGGACTTGCCGCATGAAGATCTACGGCGCGCCCGATCCGCCAATGAAAGCATTATTCCCACCACCACGGGTGCTGCCCGGGCCATCGGGCTGGTGCTGCCCGAGCTGAAAGGGAAATTGGACGGCATGGCCATGCGTGTTCCGACCCCGAATGTTTCGGTGGTCGATTTTGTGGCCGAAGTGGAAAAAGAAACGACAAAGGAAGAAGTCAACAAAGCGTTCAAACAGGCAGCTCAAGGTCCGCTGCGCCACATTCTTGAAGTCTCGGAAGAAGAACTGGTTTCAAAAGATTTTAATGGGAATCCTAAATCTTCCATTGTGGATGCCGCGCTGACCAATGTGATTGACAAGCGCCTCATTAAGGTGATTGCCTGGTACGACAACGAATGGGGTTATTCCAACCGCTGCGTGGACTTGGCGGTTTATATCGGAACCCAGCTGGCCCAAGGTTCGCCCGCAAAAGTAGGGGCGGGCACGTAGCTAGGCGTTCAACACCCCGCCGCTTCCCGAAAAATACCGATGAAGTATAAAACCATCGAAGACATCGAAGTAAAAGGGAAGCGCGTCTTGGTCCGAGTCGATTTCAATGTCCCGACCGACGGCGAAGGCCGCGTGACGGACGGTACGCGGATCGTTAAAACCCTTCCCACGATTCAATACTTGAAACATCACGGTGCTCGAACCGTTTTAATGTCTCATTTGGGCCGGCCCAAAGGAGCAAAGGACCCTAAATTTACCCTGCGTTTTGTGGCCGAGTATTTGACCAAACAGCTGAAACAACCCGTAAAATTTATTCCCGATTGCACTGGCGTCGAGACCGAACGCGCGGTGAAAGCGCTGGGAGACGGGGAAGTGGCGCTCCTTGAGAATTTGCGTTTTTACCCCGGGGAGGAAAAAAATGATGTGGAATTCTCAAAATCGCTGGCTTCACTCGGTGAAATTTATGTCGATGATGCTTTTGGAGCGGCGCATCGCGCCCATGCCTCCACCGTGGGGGTGACGCGCTTTCTGCCTGCGGTAGCGGGGCTTCTGCTGGCGCGCGAAATTGAATATTTTGACCGGGCACTGGAGCATCCCCAACGCCCGTTTGTGGCCATTTTAGGCGGTGCGAAAGTGGTCGATAAAATCAAGGTCATAAAGAATTTAATGACCAAGGTGGATTCGCTTCTGATCGGGGGCGCTATGGCCTATACCTTTTTAAAGGCCCAGGGACGTATGATCGGAAACTCAAAGTTTGATGCCGAAGGATTTGAAACGGCGCGAAAAATCCTTGAAAAAGTAAAACTAGGCCGAATACCCATTCTTTTTCCGGAAGATCACATTGTTGCAAAACAGATCTCAGAACAGGCCGAAACCAAGATTTCAGGAATTGACATTCAGGACGGCTGGATCGGGGTGGATATCGGGCCGAAAACGGTGGCCCGGTTTGAATCCGTTTTGAAATCTGCCAAAACGGTAATTTGGAACGGTCCGCTCGGCATTTTTGAAATGAAACCGTTTTCAAATGGGACTCGAGCGATTGCTCACTGTTTGGCTGAACTTCGACAGAGCACCACGATTATCGGGGGCGGTGAAACCGCGGCGGCCATTTCGGAACTTGGCTTGGAAGAACGCATGTCTCATGTGTCCACGGGCGGCGGGGCTTCGCTGGAATATTTGGAAGGGACAGCGCTCCCGGGAATCAATGCGCTCAGCGTGAAGGAAAAAATGACCATTAAAGAGAAGCAATGAAAAAACCTTTGATCGCCGGAAACTGGAAAATGTTTAAGACCATTCCGGAAGGATTAAATCTCGTCAACATCATCAAAGCGGGGGTCCACACGATCACCGAATGTGATGTGGCCGTCTGCCCGCCATTTACGGCGCTGGCCGCGATCGGCGAAGCGCTCCGTGACACCCACATTGAGCTGGGCGCGCAGGACATGCATTATGAAAGCGAGGGGGCATTCACCGGCGAGATTTCATCGATCATGCTCAAAGACGTCGGGTGCCGTTATGTCATCCTAGGGCACTCGGAACGCCGTGCTTATTTCAAAGAGACCGATGAGCTCATCAACAAAAAAGTGATGGCCGCGCTGAAGTACAATTTAATCCCGATTGTGTGCATCGGAGAAACCCTTGAAGAACGGGAAGCGAGGCGTGCTTTTGAAGTGGTGAAACAGCAATTCGACCATTCGCTTGCGGATTTGAAGGAAGAAGAAATGGAGCGGGTAGTGATTGCCTATGAACCGGTCTGGGCCATCGGCACCGGCCGCACGGCCACTCCCGAACAGGCGGAACAAATGCATTCATACATTCGGCGTCTGCTCAATGAAAAATACGGCGAGCCCGTGGCCGCCCGTGTCAAAATCCTCTACGGCGGCAGTGTCAAACCGGAAAACACGGCCCAACTCATGGCCAAGCCCAATGTGGATGGCGCACTGGTAGGCGGAGCATCCATCAAAGCCGAAGCATTTATTCAAATCGTAGCCAACGCAAGATCAAAACAAGAGTTCCCAAGCGGCACAAAAAGGTAGGAAACGCTATGGTTATTTTGCTCGTCACGCTTCATGTGCTTGTATGTCTTTTCCTGATCGCCGTTATCCTGCTTCAAGCCGGGCGGGGACAAGGCCTCAGCTGGGGCGTTTTTGGAGGTACCCCGCAGTCGATTTTCGGCACGAAAACAGCCACTTTTCTCACGCGCGTCACCACCGTGTGTGCTTCTATCTTCCTGCTCTCATGCATTGCGCTCAATGTCATCGAAACACAAAAATCAAAATCGCTCATCCTGCCTCCGAAACCGGTCACCAAAGTGGACCTCGACAAAATCAAACAAGCGCTGGACGAAGCGGCGAAAGCGAGGCCGGCAGAAACAAAACCCGCCGATGAAACTGCTTCCACCGCTGCTCCAACACCTGCTGAACCTGCATCGCAAACACTCGCCCAAAATCAAAACCCTCCTCAGCAAAATAAAAGTTAATTATTACCGTTCCTTTGCAAAATTACCCGGCGAGCGGCCTCATTCGCGCGCTTAGGGAGCTCGGCGGAGGGCTTGATTGAAGGCGGCTCTCGGAGCCATTCGAAGCTTGGTTTTCCGCCCTTGGCGGAAATTCGAATGGCGAGAGCACAGGCGCCGTAAAGCAAGCCCTCCACCGCCATGACCCCCTCATCTTGGGGTGCATACCACTTGATACAGTTGCTTTTCGTGTCATCCTGAGCCCTTCGTTT
>CAYJWM010000109.1:0-3959 GCA_964373885.1 uncultured bacterium
GACGCACCACCCTTTTGTTTTCGCCTATCAATTACTGGTTTTTTATTGGGGATCCCCCCCCCCCCCCCCCCGCAATCCGGACACTCGCCTACAACTAATAAATAAGGTCCCATAATTATTTTATCGCTGGATTCCCGCTTTCGCGGGAATGACAGACGTTATTTGGCTCTTGCCTCTGTTTTTTCGCGCATGGCTTCAATCAGTATTTGGGCCACTTCAGGGCGCGTGATTTCAGGCGGCGGAAGCTCGCCTGAGCGAAGCATTTCGCGGAGTTTGGTGCCTGAAACGCTGAATTGCTCCGCATTCGCGGGCGCGGTTTTAAAACTCACAATGCCCTGTGTCTTTTTATCGTAAAACGTGTGCTCAAATTTGTAAATCTCAATTCCGATTTCCTCGGGCGCAAATTCATCGAAAATAAGCTGGGCATCGTACGTCCCATAATATGCTTTCCCGTCCGGCCTGTTGCATCCGGCATGATCTCTGCCGACAATAAAATGCGTGCAACCGTAATTTTTCCGCACAATCGCATGCCACACGGCTTCTCTCGGCCCGGCATAGCGCATGGCCGCCGGAAATACGGAAAGCAGCACATGATCCTTAGGATAATATTTCTCCACCAGCACCTCGTAGCATTTCATACGCACTTTGGCGGGCACATCATCGCCTTTGGTCTCGCCCATGAGCGGATGAATCATCAAACCGTCCACGGTTTCAAGGGCGCATTTGGTCAAATATTCATGCGCGCGGTGAATGGGATTGCGCGTCTGGAACGCCACGACTGTTTTCCATTTTTTTTCTTTGAAATGTTCGCGCGTGCCGCGCGGGTCACGGCGATGATCCAGAAAATCTTTATGATGCGGGCGCTCGAAAAGCGCAATCCTCCCGCCCGCGAACCAATCGCCCATTTTCAAAATTTGCCCAACGCCCGGATGCGCTTCTTCGGCCACGCCGTAAACCGCGAGCGCTTGTTTTTCCTTGTCATTCGGAAAAATATCTTCCACTTCCAGAATCGCGAGTAAATGTCCTCCCGGATCAGCCAGAGCGGCTTCTTTTGTTTTTTCGATTTTCGATTTTTCTTCAGCGGTAACGGATTTCGTGACCGGAATGGTCCAGACCAGTCCGTTTGAAAGACGTTTTTTTTCAAGACAAGAATCATAATCTTTACGAGTCATAAAACCTTCAAGCGGGCTCATGGCGCCTGTGGCGATCATTTCAAGATCGCAGAGTTCGCGCTCGGAAAGTTTCAAAACCGGAAGCTTTTGGGCATGCTCCTTCGCCTCATCTCTTAGTTTTCCCGTCAGTTCCCGATTAATTAAAACTCCGCCGTGGGGCACAGCTTCCATCTTCGATGACTGCTCCGCTGCCTTAAATGGCATTTCCTTCCTCCTTATTTTCCTGGACTTCAGCTTCTTTTTTCACTGGCTTCGGCTTCATAAACGTATGAATGCCGCACTCGGTTTTTTCCTTGCCCGCCCAGCGGCCTGAGCGCTCGTCATCGCCGGGTTGCACCGGTCTCGTGCAGGGCCAGCAGCCGATGCTCAGATACCCCTTGTCAAACAAAGGATGTCTAGGCAAATTGTGCTCTTTGATGTACCACCAAATATCACCGGACGTTACATGGGCCAGCGGATTGATTTTAAAAATTCCGTTCTGCCGTCTCGGACGACTGCCGTCTCGGACGACTGCTTCGCTGCTTTGCCGGTATTCTTCCACGATACGAATGTCCTTGCGTGTTTCGGATTGCGAACGCCGTATGCCTGAAATCCACGCGTCCAAATCTTTCAGCACCTCATCCAGCGGCTCTACTTTATTGATCTGGCAGCAGCCGTCCGGGTTCTTTTCGTAAGGGACCCCGCCCCATTTGTTGTTGAATTCATCCCGCTTCTTGGGGTCCGCCTTTAAATCGACAACGTTGGTGAGCTTTAAGCGGCGGATGACCTCCTCTTTAAACGCAAGCGTTTCCTTGAAATGCCAGCCCGTTTCCAAAAATAAAATTTTAACGGCCGGATTGATTTCCGACACCATGTGCAGCAAAACAACGCTTTCGGTTTGAAACGAAGAAGTGACGGCAATGTTCGGAAACTGCCCCAAAGCCCATTCGATGATGCGCTCGGGCATTTCCTTCTCAAATCGTTCGTTTATTTGTTCAAGATTTATGGTTGTCATCATGTTGTCATTCTGAGCCCTTCGGTGTCATGCTGAGCCTGCCTGCCGGCAGGCAGGCGATAGCGAAGCATCTCAGGGTAAACTCCGCGAAGAATCTCTGTCCAGAGATCCTTCGCCGTCTGCGACGGCTCAGGATGACATGCCGTATTTTCTCGGCATGTCATTTTGTTTTGTGGTCCAAAATCATTTTTTTCATACGATCCACCGTCTCGTACGGGATCGTCACACCGTCTCCCATCCATCCGAGCAGAACATGCGGCCGATTCTCGCCGTGAAAATCGCTTCCCCCCGTCGCGATCAGCCCGAGGCGGTCCGCGATTTTCTTATAAAAGTTTGATTCCCGCGCTGATTGGCAGCTTGAGTAAACTTCAAGACCTTTGAGCCCTTCAGACTGCAGGGTTTTGAGGGTCCGCTCAAATTCTTCCGGCCGGTCGTCCAATTTCAACATTTTCGGATGGGCCAAAACCGCGATTCCTCCTGATGATTCAATTAAACGGATTGCCTCTCCGCTTTCAAGCGTGCGTTTGTCCACATAAGCCGGTTTTCCTTTGGCCAAATACCGGTCAAACGCTTCTTGAGTGCTTTTCACATATCCTTTTTCCAAAAGCACGCGCGCGAAATGGGGCCGCCCGATCTGGCCTCCGCCGGAAGCTGCCTTTACTTCTTCCATGGAAATAAGAACGCCTTCGGCTTTCAATTTTTCAATAATCAGCGGATTTCTCTTCCGGCGCGCTTCCTGTACGGACTCAAGACCCTTGCGCAAAATGTTCGAATTCCGGTCCACAAAATAACCCAGAATATGCATTGTACCGAAATCGCATCTGACGCTCACTTCAACGCCCGCGATCACTTCCACACCGATGCGCCTTCCTTCCGTCTGTGCTTCCTCCACGCCGTTTAAGGTATCGTGGTCGGTTAAAGCGATACACGAAAGCCCGCGTTCGCGGGCCAAAGCCACAAGCGCTCTCGGAGTGAGCGTTCCGTCCGAATGAACCGTATGAGTATGAAAATCACAGCGTCTTTCCTGTATCATATATTAATTAGGGACGGTTCTTGCACAACTATCGTTCTTATAATTATTTAGCGAGAACCGTCCCTGGGTTTTAGAGATATCCCAACGCCTCCAGTTTTTGGAACACTTTTTCCGCAGACTGCTCGGGCGTTTCCTTGTCCGTTTCACAAACCACTTCAGCGTTTAAAGGTTCCTCGTAGGGGTCATCCACGCCCGTAAAACCCTTGATTTCTCCCGCCATGGCTTTTTGATAAAGCCCTTTGACGTCGCGTTTGGCACATTCTTCAAGCGCACATTTGGTGTACACTTCGATAAAATTTCCGATAAGCCCGCGATTGTAATCTCTCACCTCGCGATAAGGCGAAATGGCGGCCGCGATAGCGACCACGTCATTTCGCGTCAGGAGCTGGCACACAAACCCGATGCGTTTGATATTGGTGTCCCGGTCCTCCTTGGAAAAACCCAGTCCTTTGCTGAGATTGGTGCGAATCACATCGCCGTCCAAGACTTCCACTTTTCGGCCCATCTTCTTCAGGCGTTTTTCCAAAATCCGGGCGATGGTGGACTTGCCGGCCCCGGACAGGCCGGTGAACCAAATCGTAACTCCTTTTGACATGCTCTTATCTCCTATCTCTTTATATTGTAATAAGTTAGAACGATACCGGAAAAAGGAAAGAAATGTTAATATACCGCCTTAAGGAGGGTTTGTCAAACATGTGGGTTTTAATGGGTGCCTACCACTTCATACAGCTGTCATTCTGAGGCGACACCACAAGGGTGC
>CAYJWM010000110.1:0-3677 GCA_964373885.1 uncultured bacterium
AGCGAAGCAGCACCCTTGTGGTGTCGCCTCAGAATGACAGCTGTATGAAGTGGTATGCGCCCCTCCAAAGGAACGAGCTTGTAAAGTTATGTTTTATATAGTATAATTGTCTTAAATTGATAATTATTAAGTATAAAACATAAATGAAAACCTCAGAGATACTCGAAAACCAGGATATTGCAAGGCAGGGCGTTTTCTCAACAGATGAGCTTGAGAAAAAGTTCGGGAAGCCGCGCGCCGAACTCAACCTCGCTTTATCCCGCCTCGTAAAGCGGGGAAAACTGGCGCGAATCCGCAATTCGCTTTTCTGCTTTGAACCGCAGGGCGCCGGTGGAGCAAGGCGCGGCTACGCCTGCAATTGGTATTTGGTGGCGCGGTCACTCGCATCAGGCAAACCGTATTTTGTGTCTCATTACAGCGCCATGCATCTTCACGGCATGACCACCGAATCGATTCAGACGATTTTCATCTCGCTTCCCGTGCAGAGACAAGCGCCAAGATCGCTTCGGATTCCCATTCGATTTGTGACCGTTCCGCAAAAAAGATTTTGGGGGCTTCAGGAAAAATGGGTGACTAATGAAGGAAAAGTGTGGGTAACGGATCTCGAACGGACGGTTTTGGACTCACTCGACCGGCCCGATCTTTCGGGCGGTTTGATGGAGGTCGCGCGCGGCATCTGGCTCCTGAGAGATCAAATCAGCGCGGAAAAACTCGTGGGCGATGCAAAACGGTTCGAATCCTATGCGGTTTCGAAACGGCTCGGGTTTTTGATGGAGCTTCTTGAAATTGGTTCCAAAAAAGAACGTGAAGAATTAAAGCATTCCGCGCTGCGGGCCAAAAGTTATGCGGTTTTGGATCCGACGATTCAAGCCCGCCCGAAATACCTGCATGCGTGGCGGCTTGCGCTCAATATCGGCCCGGAAGAAATTAAGCGGAATTTAATGACATGATCAGTTTTGAGGAAATTCAGGCCGAGAGTGTAAAGCAAGGCATTCCGATCGAGACGATTGAGAAAGATTATCATCTGGATTGGTATCTCGCCGCGCTTTGGCAGGCCGCACTTTTTCAAGATTATTTATTTTACGGCGGCACCGCGATTAAAAAATTATATGTGCCGAACCATCGGTTCAGCGAGGATATCGATTTGATTTCGGAACGTAAATTCCTGCCGGAAGAGATCGCAAAACGGCTCGCCCGCGCGCATCAATTTTTGGAACAGGAAGCCAATCTTTTCTGTTTTTTTAGGCCGGAGGAAATTAAAGTCGCCGGTACCCAAACCCGTTTTTTAATTCACTATCGCGGTTTTCCCGAGACAGGCGGGTCCAAGCGGTTTTTGCTTGATATTGCGCAAGGGATTGAAGGACTTCCCAAGCCGGTTTCCAAAAAACTGATCACGAGTTACCGGGACCTTGAGGAGCGAAAGATTTTGATTCCGGCATTGCCGCTTGAGGTGATTTGCGCGGATAAGCTTGAGTTGGTCGTGGACCGCAAGCGCAAGGAGCCGCGCGATATTTATGACCTTTGGTCTGTTCTCATGCAAGCGGGAAAATTTGACCGTGAGCTTTTTCTTGTCCGGCTGCGGAAACGGCTTTCCTATTTTCCCGAGTTTGGCGTTGTGACGTCATCACTTAAAGATCCGGTATTTCAAAACAGCTGGGAAATCCGGTTGAAGCATCAGGTACCCGGCCTTCCGAGTTTTCATGTGGTGACGCTCGAATTGGCGGAAAAGCTTGAAGCGATCTGGAGATCGACAAAAGGGGTGCATCCCACTTCATCCAGCTGTCATTCTGAGGCGAAGCCGAAGAATCTATGAGTCATAGATCCTTCGCGGAGTTTACCCTGAGATGCTTCGTTTCACTCAGCATGACAAACGAAGGGCTCAGGATGACACGAAAAGCAACTGTATCAAGTGGGATGCACCCGACAAAAGCAGGGAGTTGACAAATATATCAATTATGATATATTTGAATATGCTTCCCATCGGACAGGGGCTTTATCTGGCAAGGATGGCCAAGAAGATGACGCAGGCAGAGCTTGCCCGGCGCACGCAAATTCCGCAGGCGAACATTTCCAATATCGAAAAAGGCAAGCGCGACATCACCGTTTCTACTCTTCTTAGAATATGCGCGGCGCTTGAGGTAAGTCCGCCCGCTCTTTTTGAGGAAGTGCGGCATTCGATTTCCATGAGCCGTGCTTCGCTTGAGCGCATTGCGAAATCGGTTTTTAATCCCCGCATTCGTTTGCCGCAGCCGGAAAGGGAGGTGGCCGACCTTTTGCGGAAACAACTCCCGCCCAAAACATATTCATATCTTAACCGCCGCGAAGTCTATCAAACATGGCTTGAACTGCGGAGCCGGTTTTCAGACGAAGAAGTCCGCGCTCTTTTTGAGCGCGTCGAGGATGCGAGAAAACGGCTTAGCGCGGCCGCAGGCGCGCTTTACGGAAACGTCAGGCCGAGTCTTGATCTGGATTTTGAAATTCAATTGCGCGGCAAAAAGCCCGCGCGCGGCAAAATAGACTCCGCAATCAAAAACGCGTCTTCACACGCCGGCCTGGCAGTGAATTATTCCGAGGATATCGGCCATTGGTCGATGATTGAATATCTGGATTACCGCAAAAAGGCAGTTTCCTATAAACGGATTGGGAAACTCAATGTGAAATTAATGGCGCCGGAATATTGGACGATTGGGAAGATGACGCGTTTTCTGGCGGTGGATATCGTGGATTTGGTGAAAGTGATTAAGAAAAAGCGCTTGAAAAGCGGCGCATTGATTAAATTATGGGGGCGAGCGCTTCGCAAAAGCCGGCTTTCCGAAGCGTCCGGCCGTTTTCGCGATCATGTGCTTTATTTTTTGAAACATTATGGCAAGAGAGTATGGGGAAGGGATTTTGATCCGGAACAATCCATTTTGTCGTTCAAACGGTCCGCAGGCACGCGATGAATCCGTATAATTTTTCGATGTTGGTATTTGCCACGGGTAGTTTTATTCTTGCTTTGCTCGTGTTTCTTAAGCGACAAGATGCCATAGGGCGCGCATTTTTCATTTTTAATGTTTTTGTGGCTATTTGGGCAGTTTTTCATGGAATCGAAATCAGCCAAAACATGACTTATAATGCCGCGCTTCTTTGCGGTAGATTGGGACAATCGAGCGCTGTTTTTGTGATGACTACTTGGCTTCATCTCTCCTTAATCATTAACGATGCCGAACAAAAGCACCGAAAATGGCTGATCGCTTCTTACCTCATTTCATTTTTTATTATTGGTTTCGCCTTCACTCCTTTTTTTATTCCGAGAGTGGCTCCGACGAATGAATTTTTATTCTATCATCGAAGAGGGCCGATTTATGATGTTTTCACCGTTCTCTTTTTTTTGATTGTTCCCGCTGGATTTGTTCAATTAATCCAAAAAATTCGGCGCTCGTCAAAAGATGAGGCAATACAACTTGCCGGTTTTTCCATTGGAGCTGGAATTGGTTTTTTGGCAGGGGCTTTCGCCTTTCTGCCTATTTACGATATTTTATTTCCTCAATACAACTTGTTGGTTCTACCGATTTACCCGTTTGTCACGGCCTACTTCATGATTCGTCACCGGTTGTTTGATATCGAGCAAATTGCCGAAACTTTTCAAAAAGAAAAACTCGCGACCATCGGACTTCTCGCCGCCAGTATTAATCACG
>CAYJWM010000111.1:0-3499 GCA_964373885.1 uncultured bacterium
GCAGGCAGGCTCAGCATGACAAACGAAGGGCTCAGGATGACACGAAAAGCAACTGGTATGAAGTGGGATGCACCCCCCGAGTTCCTTCCGTTGACAGTCTCCTGATTTGTGAGATAATCAAGTTCTAGCAAGTTTGTCATATTTAATCACAAATCGTTTGATTGCAATGATTTAAGAGAACTAAGCCCATGATTTATCTCGACAACAATGCAACTACAAAAGTGGCGCCGGAAGTTTTGGAAGTCATGGCGCCATATTTCTCCCAAGATTACGGGAACCCGTCCAGCTTTCACAGGCTTGGCCAAAAGGCGAAGCGGGCCGTAGACGAAGCGCGCGCTGAATTAGCGTTTTCGCTGGGGGCGCGCTCAAACCACGAGTTTGTGTTCACAAGCTCCGGCACGGAAAGCAATAATACGGCCATCCGCTCCGCGCTTAAGACAAACCCTTCGAAAAAGCGCGTCGTGACCACGGCAGTGGAACATTCTTCGATTAAGAATTTATGCCGCGCGCTTCAAAAAGACGGATATGAAATCGTTTCCGTCGGTGTCTCAAAGACCGGCGCATTGAATGGGGAGGAGTTTGAAGCGGCGCTTACGGATGACACCGCCATTGTTTCTGTCATGTGGGCGAACAATGAAACCGGCGTTCTTTTTCCGATCGAGCGAATGGCTCAAAAGGTGAAGGAACGCGGAATTTTATTTCATGTCGATGCGGTGCAGGCGGCCGGGAAAATTCTGATTCCTCTTTCCAAAATTCCCGTCGATTTTTTTTCTCTTTCCGCCCATAAATTTCACGGTCCGAAAGGGATCGGCGCGCTTTTTGTGCGGGAGGGAACTGCTTTTGAACCGTTGATGTTCGGCGGCGGACAAGAATTGGATCGCCGCTCCGGCACCGAACATGTTCCGGGTATTGTGGGACTTGGCAAATCAATCACAATATCCTGCCGGGCGCTGCAAAATGAATGGCCGCGGGTGGAGCGCCTGAGGAATAGATTAGAAAATGAGCTCTTGCAGTTGATTCCCGAAAGTTTTGTGAACGGAAAAAGCGAGACGCGCATTCCCAATACGACCAATATCACAGTTCCCGGCATTGAAGCTGAAACACTTCTGACTCTATTAAGTAATGCAGGAATTGCGGCCTCAAGCGGTTCTGCCTGCTCCACAGGAGCGCTTGAGCCGTCTCATGTGCTTCAGGCCATGGGACATTCGCGTGAACTTGCGATGGGTTCCCTTCGCTTGAGTTTAAGCCGCTACACCACAGAAAAAGAAATCGAGGAAGCGTTAAAAATCATTCCGCCCATCGTATCAAAACTTAGGGAATTGAATCGTGCGGAAGCTCGCGAGGTTGCTTCATGAACATTACCGAAGAGTTAATTCTTAAGACCTTGAGCACGGTAAAAGACCCTGATCTCCATCGGGACATCGTGAGTCTCGGTTTTATTCAGAATATCAAAATACAAAACGGCGCGGTTTCGCTTGATCTCGTGCTGACCACGCCCGCTTGTCCCGTGCGCGACCAAATGAAACAGGAATGCGAAACAAAACTCCGGGACCTGGCAGGGGTGTCCAAAGTGGAAATCAATATGAAGGCCGAAGTGAAGGGCCGGCCGGGCTTGAATCAGGCGTCCGTGCTTCCGGGGGTGCGCAATACGATTGCGGTGGCGAGCGGAAAAGGCGGCGTCGGAAAATCCACCGTGGCGGCCAATCTGGCGCTTGCCTTGGCCAAAACCGGTGCTAAAGTCGGGCTTTTGGATTGCGATGTGTATGGCCCGAGCATTCCGCTCATGTTTGGTTTGGTTGGCCGCAAGCCCGATGTGACGGAGGACCAGAAAATTCTTCCGATTCCAGCGCACGGGATTCAGGTCATGTCGATCGGTTTTCTGACGGATGACAACGCCCCGGTGATTTGGCGCGGCCCTATGGTGCATCAAATCATTCAGCAATTTTTGACGCGCGTTGCGTGGGGCGAGCTCGATTATTTGATTCTCGACCTTCCGCCGGGCACGGGCGATACGCAGCTGACGCTGACCCAGTCCGCTTCACTTTCGGGCGCTGTGATTGTGACAACGCCTCAGGAAGTGAGTCTGATCGATGCGCGCAAGGGGCTTCAAATGTTTCAGAAGGTGAATGTGCCTGTGCTCGGGATTATTGAAAACATGAGTTACTTTGCCTGTCCCGACTGCGGCAAAGTGGCCGAGATTTTCAAGCGGGGCGGCGCCAAGCAAGTAAGCGAAAGTTTTAATGTCCCGATGCTGGGCGAAATTCCGATTGACCCCACCGTTGTGGAGACCGGAGATCGGGGAGTTCCCATTGTAGCGGCCAAGCCGGATTCCTTGACGGCGCGTGTGTATCAGGCCCTTGCCGGTGCTTTGGCGGCTCAGGTGAGCATTGTGAATATGGGTGCTTCCGAAAAAACAGCCGCTGCCGGCCCGATTCATATTCAATGGCAGACGAAAAACAAGTAATTCCCGTCAAGATCCACCAGCATGGCGATTATGAGCTCGGGATTGATTGGGCGGACGGCCATGAAAGCATTTACCCCTGTGATTATTTGAGAAAGGCATGCCGCTGCGCCAATTGCATAGATGAATGGTCCGGGGCGCCGCGGATCAACCCCGCTGCGATTCCGGAGAACATTCAGCCCGTCCAAATCGAGAGCGTCGGCCGCTACGGGATTAAAATCGACTGGGATGACGGGCACAACACCGGAATATACGGTTTTGACTATTTAAGAAAAATTTGCCCTTGCGACAAATGCCGCCGTGAGGGATGATATTGGGGACGGTTCTCTCAAACTTCCGTTAAAATTCAAGCCCTTCGTTAAAAATAGTCAACGAATCGCGGCCTATTAAAGGCCGTCTATGAGAACCGTCCCTAAAAGGATGTCATGAGGGAATTAAAAGAGGAGATCAAAATCGAATCATTGGTGCGCGATCTTTTGATTGCGCTGGGCGAAGACCCCGAGCGCGAAGGACTTCAGAAAACGCCGGGAAGAGTCGAGTCATCGCTTAAGTTTCTCACGCACGGCTACCGCCAAGATATCGAGCGCGTGTTAAACGGCGCAATTTATGAAGAAAGTTACGATGAGATGGTAGTGGTCAAAGACATTCATCTGTTTAGTCTCTGCGAACATCATCTGCTTCCGTTTTACGGAAAAGCCCATGTCGCCTATCTTCCGGACGGAAAAATTATCGGGCTTAGCAAAATCCCGCGTGTGGTGGACATGTTCGCGCGGCGCCTTCAAGTACAGGAACGGCTCACCAGCCAGATCGCGGATTCATTGATGCAGCATTTAAAGCCCAAAGGGGCGGCGGTGGTGATTGAGGCGTTTCATCTCTGCATGGCGATGCGCGGTGTGGAGAAAAAGGATTCTTTTTGCGTCACGAGCTCCATGCTCGGAACCTTCCGAAGCGATCCCCGTTCCCGGGCAGAATTTTTCAGTCTTATCGGCAGGAAATAAGGTAGGCGGAACATTTCCAATCCTAAAGGACTGCAAGCTC
>CAYJWM010000112.1:0-3445 GCA_964373885.1 uncultured bacterium
CCGGCAGGCAGGCGATAGCGAAGCATCTCAGGGTAAACTCCGCGAAGAATCTATGGTCAGAGATCCTTCGGCTGCGCCTCAGGATGACACTTCGCATCAAATCCCTCGTCAAATCCGGACACTTGAAAATGAGCAGGCGCGCTCCGTTTCCCCAAAAGGGGAGCCCGTCACCATCGGCGAGGTGGAGCGTGCATGGCCCGATTTGCTTGAGCGCGTCAAGGCCGTCAAAATGTCCTGCGGCACTTATCTGGCAGAGGCCGAGCCGGTCGAGGTGGTGGACGGGCTTGCGGTGTTCGGTTTCCCGGCCGATTTGAAATTTCACAAAGAGTCGCTTGAAAAGCAGGACAATCGCGACCTGATCCGCAGCACGCTTGTTTCGCTGCTCGGCCGCGACATTGGCGTTTCCTTCGTGGTCACCGAAGTCGAAAAAACCACGCAGCCCGCCCCCGGGGAGGCCCCGAAGCCGGATCCCGGGATCATCACGTCCGCGCTTAATATTTTCAGCGGCGGAAAAGTCATCCGCAGGGAAACGTAAATCTTTATGGCGCAAGCGTACTCCGAACGCCTTGAACGATTAATGAAGGCCTTCACAAAACTTCCCGGCATCGGCCCAAAATCAGCCGAGCGCATCGTGCTCCATTTGCTTAAACAGGACAAAACGCTTGTGGACGAGCTAAGCCGCTTGATTGGGGAAGCAAAAGCAAACACTTTTTTCTGCGAGCGCTGCAATAATTTGAGCGAGAAAAAAATCTGCCATATTTGTAGCGATACTTCACGCGACAGCTCGGTCATTTGCGTGGTGGAGGAGTCCAAGGACGTGGCTTCCATAGAGCGCACGGGCGGCTATCACGGGCTTTATTATGTTTTACTCGGCGCGCTTTCGCCGCTTGAAGGCATTGGCCCGCGGGAGCTTCGGCTCGACCGTTTTCTCAAACGGGCGGGCGAGAAGGGAATGAAGGAAGTGATTCTCGCCACCAATCCGAATGCGGAAGGGGACGCCACCGCGCTTTATCTCACCGAAATTTTAAAACCGCTTCCAATCACTGTGACACGTCTCGCGCGCGGCGTTCCGGTCGGAAGCCATATTGAATATGTGGACCAGGCCACGCTACAGCGCGCCCTTGAAGGACGTACCGCCGTATGATAGGGACGGTTCTTGCTAAGTTTTTATGAAACAACGATTTGTGCGAGAACCGTCCCTGTGAAGTCTCTTTGGCACGATTCACAAATAAAAGGCAAGAACTCCCTCGATCAGCTGGTGTACCGCTCGCGCCTCCTCGGGCTTGAAACCAAGCTCTGCGTCTGGGGCGGCGGCAATACGTCCACGAAACGCCTCGAGCGTAATCATCTCGGCCAGTTCACACAAGTGCTTTGGGTAAAGGGCTCCGGCTCGGACCTCAAGGTAAGTGAGCGCAAGCACTTTTCACCGCTTCGGCTGGATGATTTGCTTCCGCTGCTCAAGCGAAAAGATATGAGCGATGAGGAAATGGTGGATTATCTCATGCACTCACTCATGGACCCCAAAGCGCCCCGGCCCTCCATCGAAGCGCTTCTGCATGCTTTTCTCCCTTTTCAAGACATCGACCACTCGCATGCGGACGCCATTCTTTCGATCACGAACACAAGCCGCGGGCGCGAGATCGCAGAACGAATTTATGGAAATGAGCTCCTCTGGATTCCGTATGTGAAGCCGGGGTTCGAGCTTTCGAAGTGCATGTTTGGCGCCTATCAAAAAAATAAAAGCGCGAAGGGGGCCATTCTCGAAAATCACGGGCTTATCACTTGGGGGAATTCATCGAAGGAAAGCTATTCGCGCATGGTTCAATTTGTTTCCCGCGCGGAGAATTATATTCATAAAAAAGCGAAGGGGAAAAAGCCGTTTGGCCGGCAAATTCATCCGGTGCTTTCGGAGCGTGAGCGCAATAGTTGGCTTGAGCGATATCTCCCGGTGATTCGAAAAGCGGTGAGCAAACAAAAACGCGCCGTGCTTTACACGGTTACCAATCCGGCCGCGCTTGAATTTGCGAGTTCAGCGCTCGGGCCCAAAGTTTCACAAACCGGCCCTGCCACACCGGACCATATGCTTCGCACAAAGCGGATCCCGCTTTTTCTGCGCGCAAACGATATCAGAAAATTGGCTGAAGCCGCGCTCGTGAACCAAATCGAAGCGTTTGCCAAAGCGCACGAGCGCTATTTTAAACGGTTTAGATCGGGCTGGATGCAAATGCTAGACCCTTGTCCACGGATTGTTTTGATTCCCGGAATTGGCCTTGTGGCCACCGGAAAAGACATGGATTCCGCAATTCAATGCGCCGAAGTTTATGAACACTCGATTCAAACCATGCGCGGTGCGCAGGCGATTGACCGGTATAAATCTCTTCCGCTCCCGCTCGCATTCGAAGTGGAGTATTGGCCGCTTGAGCTTTATAAGCTGACGCTTGCGCCGGCTGAAAAACCTCTGGCGCGCAGGATTGCGCTGATCACCGGCGCCGCCGGGTCCATCGGACGGGCCATCGCCGAGCGATTGCTTCGCGACGGCATGCATGTGGCACTTTGTGATTTGGGTTTTAAAAAAACAGCCCGGCTTGCCGGAGAATTCTGTGCGAAGTTTGGGCCAAGGCGCGCGATCGGGCTTCGAATGGATGTCACAAAAGAAGCGGAAGTCAGCCGCGCGTTTTTTGAAACCGCTCTCGCGTTCGGCGGGCTTGATCTTGTCGTGTCAAACGCGGGGGTCGCTCACATCGCGCCGGTGGATACGCTCCGGCTTTCCGATTGGGAGAAAAGCTTGGGCGTCAATGCGACGGGGCATTTTCTTGTGGCGCGCGAAGCATTTAGAATTTTCAAACGTCAGGGACTCGGCGGGAATCTTGTTTTTATCGCCACCAAAAATGTGCTCGCCCCCGGCAAGGATTTCGGTGCTTACAGCGCTTCAAAATCTGCCGAAGCACAACTGGCCCGCATATGCGCGATTGAAGGCGGGGAATTTGACATTCGCTCGAACATGGTGAATCCGGACGGGGTGTTTGAAGGTTCAGGGCTTTGGTCGGACGAAATCCGAAAAGACAGAGCCGAGTCATACGGCATTCCGAAAAACAAACTTGAAGATTTTTATCGCAATCGCAATCTTCTGAAAACCAAAATTCTTCCTTCCGACGTGGCGAATACAGTTGCTTTTCTTGCCTCGGATGAATCCTCCAAAACCACGGGCTGCATTCTCACCGTCGATGGCGGCGTGCGCGAAGCATTCCCCCGGTAAACTGTCATTCTGAGCGAAGCGAGGAATCTCGGTTTCTAAATTTTCTCTAGCACCCCTTAAGTTCATTCGCTATACTTTCTTACGCTTTTATCTGTTCTTTCTTAAAACCTTATTCCCGAGTAGCTCAGTTGGTACCTGCCTGCCGGCAGGCAGGGAGCAAGCGGCTTTTTGTCATTTTATGAGTTACTA
>CAYJWM010000113.1:0-3426 GCA_964373885.1 uncultured bacterium
TAGGCGACCATGTCCTCAAAAGCGAAGTTTCCGAAGGTTTGAATTCGGTGGTCGCCTCCTTCAGCATCATTTCATGACAGACGCGGATGCAAAGATCGCAAATATAAACGCCCGGCCCCGCGAAAATCCTCCGGATCTCGCGCCGTTTATCTCTCCCGCAAAACGAACACCGCTCGCTCATGTGTCAATCCTTATTTTTGAATTTTAGCGGATAGCGCTCCGGATGATCCAGTGATTCAAGCTCCAAATCCACATCCAAATCCTTCCAATACAAATGGTGGCCGCGCAAAAGCCGTACGTCGTAAACTTCCGAAACCTTGGCCTCTTGAAACCACGGAAAATTCCTATAGGGTAAAAAATACTCTTTGGAGTTGACGAACAGCCAAAAGCCGTCTTTTGAAATGTTTAAGACCTCAACCTTTGAGGTGTTTGTTCCACGCTTTTGTAATCTCATCTTTGTGTCCTTCAACAATTTTTTGAACCTCACTTAATTGTTTTGAATTCAAGCCATAATAGTCAGCCAAAGCTACAACCGGTTCCAACCAAAACTTTGCTTCCCCATCAGGAGAAGTAACGTGAATATGTATTCTAGCTTCTTCCCGCGAAAAGAAAAAGAAACGATAGTTTTTATATCTGAAAACGGTTGGACTCACTTAGATGAACCTCGCGTCTTTTATCCCTTCCGCAAAACGAACACCGCTCACTCATGTGATTTAATTCTCCTTAAACACAAACTCTCAAAGCTACGCAAAACTGATTATTTTGGCCAGACACTTCCATGAATATGTTTTGCCCAATCAGTTTTACTAAATTTGGTCATAAAATCCTTAACAAAAAAATCTTGGGATTTCTGAGGTAACGTTACAAACACAAACTTGATACGATGACTCTCTTTGAGCTTTTTAGCCCATTCGTTAAACCCTGCATCTTTAGTAAACAAGAGATCATATTTATCTCGTACCATTTGATAAAGTTCCCCATTCTTAACTCCCGTAATACCAAGCGTATGGACGGATTCGACCTCATATCCTTTTGCGCGAATCGCCCCAACTAAATCATGGGGCATGTTTTCATCAAGAAAAACCCTCACGCAGCTTTCTCTTTTTCACGGGCAAGTTCCGCAAGAACTCCTCGAATCGCCTTTTCGGTTAAAGAGGGGTAAGCTTGAACGATTTCTGAAATGGTCATTCCAGCTGCTAGACTTTCCAAAAGAAGCGCAACCGAGATTCTAGTATCACGCACTCGCGGCACTCCTCCCAAATGTTCCTTATCCGCCACAATCCAGCTTTTCATTTCGTATCTCCTATTAAACCAATCTTCCGCAAAACGAACACCGTTCACTCATAAAATGCTAAGTCCTTTCGCTCCCAAATTTCTCAATACTGCCCCTCAAAAAATCCTCGGGACTGCTACGGAATTGTTACGCTGCCCGGCCTGCCTCTCGCTACGCTCGGGACTGCCGGTGATATCCTGCCCGGCCTGGACTCGAACCAGGAATCTTGCCTCCAAAGGGCAGTGTGATACCATTTCACCACCGGGCAACTATTACCGGCTGCCCCAAGAAGAAATAGTCCTGACTTCCTCTTGATATTCATAAAAAGTCAGGGCCATTTCACCACCGGGCAACTATTACCGACTGCCCCCTTTTAGCGGGCGTGAGACTAAAAAGGCGGGACGATTACACCCGCCTTGCTTTAAAATATGGATGGAAATGAAACATTAACCCCGGCCAGAAGAAGCGTTCTCCAAATTCAACTTCTGCTTTTCGTAAGCTTCAAGCACTGCTTTTTGAATGTACTCACGGCATTCGGCGGTAATCGGATGGGCCACATCCCGATGTTCACTCTGCCGGGCGGCTTCATTTGTTTTATCCATTTCGTGCTTGGGAGCCGTTTCCACTTGAGCGCCGCATTGATTGCAATAGCGGCTTCGGACAACGTTCCGATGACGGCAGCGCGGGCACGGCTCTTTCGCGCGGCGGGACGGCATGGCCACAAAAAAACCTTTGGCCCCCTCGATGATTTTAATGTCCCGAACGACGAAACATTGATCAAACGTGATGGTTGCGTACGCACGCAACTTCTTGTCGTCGTCTTCCTTCCGGTACACCCGGACTTCCGTAATCTGCATGGCCCCTACCTACAAGCTCGGAGAAGATCTCCAAATCTTCCCGAGCAGTAGTTGTCGCGCCGGCGACAACTAACAGGTATGACAGATAAAGACGCGCATGTCTGGCTTCGAGGCCCGAAGTTTCCGGGCGACGCGTTCGGCCTCTTTTTTCGAATCATGAATGCTCAGCATGGCAGGACCGCTTCCGGACATAAGGCGGATTTTCCCGCCTGCCTCCTTTAAGCATCTGTCCATTTTCTTGATTTCGGGGTCTAGCGCCGAACTTGCCTGAAAAAGATCGTTGGCTAATTTTAACCGGGATGCAGGCCCCTGCTTAAAACCCCGGAAAAAAGCGGAAGTTATTGTATCAACACGACTTATTCTTGTCAACCGACGCCCTAAGGAGTGCTTTTGATAAACCTTCCTTGTGGCAAGCCCAAACGGCGGCTTAAGTACCACAAACCAAAGCCGGCCTGAAAATGGGAGAGGTTTGACGATTTCCCCTCTTCCCCGGCCTACTGCTTGATTCACATTATAGAGAAAAAAAGGGATATCGGAACCGAGTTTTTTCCCGAGGCGAATCAGCGTGTTTCGGGAAAGGCCAAGATTAAATAAATGGTTCACACCCAAAAGAAAATGAGCGGCATCTGAGGAACCGCCGCCGAGCCCTGCCGCGATCGGAATATTTTTTTCAAGTGTTACTGCTACTCCGCCTTTCCATGGCGTGTGGCGGCGTAACAAATCATAAGCTTTTGAAATCAAATTGTTCTTTCGGCTGCGAAGCGCGGGGTGGCTGGTGGTGAGAATGAATCGACCCACGGAAATCTTTTTCAAAGTCAGACGATCGCAAAGAGAAATTCTATGGAAGACCGTTAAAAGTTCATGAAAGCCGTCGCGGCGTTTCCCGAGGACTTTTAAAAGAAGATTGACTTTGGCGGGCGAATAGAAAATAAGGGACTTCATAAAATATCAGGGACGGTTCTCTCAAACTTTCGTTTAAATTACAACTTGAGTTCTGCACTTTTTAACACGATCCCTTCTCCCCCTTGGGGGAGAAGGTTAGGATGAGGGGGTAAATCTTCCGATTCGCCCCCTCACCCTGCCCTCTCCCCAGAGGGGAGAGGGGAAATCTGCAGAACTCAAGTTACAATAATTCGTTAAAATAGTCAACGAAACGTGGCCTACGAAAGGCCGTCTATGAGAACCGTCCCTATACTTACGACCAAGCTTTCTTCTTATGGCGATTCTTGCGGAGTTTCTTTTTCCGCTTGTGCTTGTTCATCTTGCGCTTTTTGCGCTTACGACCGCAAGGCATTT
>CAYJWM010000114.1:0-3382 GCA_964373885.1 uncultured bacterium
CTGCCGGCAGGCAGGCGATAGCGAAGCATCTCAGGGTAAACTCCGCGAAGGATCTCGGTGTCAGATTGCCACGCCTGCCTTCGGCGGGCTCGCAATGACAAATTCCTCGCTTGCGTAAAAAGGGTTCCCCCTAATAAATCGGCACTTCATGCAGAAAGATAATATGCGGGAATCGGAAATGTTTGGGGCTTACTGGGAATAACACCGCTCTAAAAACTCGCGGTATTGGGGCGTGATTTTATCCCAAAGAGGCAGATAGTCTTTTAAAAATTTTCCCATCTCCGTCCGCGTCCATGAAAAATGGGTTTGGGTATTCTCATCAGGATGGAAATGATTCAAAAAATAAGAGCCGACCCCATGATGGGAAGAGACGGTTTTCACGACTTTGAGCACGTCAAAATGCATCGGGAGTGCTGGCTTTGAGCATGCGCCGGGATAAGACTCGACAGCCGGCCCGAGCACCTGAAATTGCAGCGTGCGGTAAAGTTTCTCATGTTTGGGATGAACGGCGATCAGAAAATCGGTTATCCCCGCTGCGCCGCGCGCATAATCAAACATCGTCTTAAACAAGTAGAACGCGGCTTTTAACTTTCTAAAATTGGCGAGTGAAAAACTTCCCTTTTGAAAAGCGTCTGTGTGCAGCGCCAGCAGGCCCACCTCCGAGATTTTTCTCGATGGTTTTCTGAAACGTTGAACCACTGAAGGAAACACAGATTCCATCGGGAGCCCGCATGGAGAATCCGGGATCAAACTGACAGTGCCGATGAGATTTCCCTTTTCCTTTAATATAAAAAGACGGCTATTCGGAAGGAATGAAAAGCAAGTATAGTGCATGCGCGAAGGGCTTTCCATACAATAGCCGCGCTTGCGGTATTCGTCGTACACAAGGGAAAAAGCGGATTTCATTTCTTCAATATTCTGTGCCAAACGGACTTCAAGTGCCTTGGATTCGCCGACGGCCAGAGATTCGCTCATTTTGCCGGGGAGAATTGAAAAAAGTTCTGGGTGAGTGCTCGAAAGCGGTGCATTTAATAAAATGCCGCATTCAAACGATGGAAAACCTTGAAGGACGGGATGCGTCCAAAGCACTTTTCCTTTCAAAATGACATATTTTTCACCGCGAAACTTAAATGTCGTCTCAATCGACTGGCCTTCCAAAAGAGCGGGGTTCCAAAATTTAATCCTGAGCCCTGTTTCCGACAAATCAACCGCCTCGGCCGGCTTCCAAGACTGAACGCCCTCGCCCGCAAGATACTGAATGCTCGCAGAAAAAGGAACGCGTGCAGCGAGCCGTTTTTCTTGTAGTGCAATGGGCTGAAATGGCTTTGTCATTTGATCAAACCGCCTTTTCTCTAAATTTATCCCTGGGAGAAGGCGGATTGCAAGGTCGGGAGTGAAAAAAATGGAGCTCATCTCGTGTGGCTGGATAAATCTAGCGGTAATAGACTTTTAAGCTGACACCTATCGGTGATACTTTGGCGCAAATAGGCAAACTTAGGTGGTAAAATAATGCAATTACCGTGCCTAATTGCACTTTAAAATGGGATAAAATTGGGGCAGAAAAACACCTAAAAATCGGACTGTACGGCGCGGAGGTATTGGGGGATGTCGAAATCGGTTGACTTGATGTCCAATTGCTCGGACACCTTAGGACACTTTTTAAGACACTTACGTCAACTCCCAAAGGGGAAAAAGGAAGTCAAATCGCCCTTTACAGGTATTGATTAACTGATGATCCGCAGTGACGAGAGGAATCACATAAATTTCGGCGAGCGAAATGTAAATGGCGTCATAAACGGAGATTTCCAGCCGAATGGCATTCTCTAAAGCAACGCCTGAAAGCTCATGATCGGAATACCGCCTGAGCGAAAACGCCGTAAGCAAATCAAACGCCTCGAAAGCAGCAGCTGCGGTAACTTCTTTTTTCTGAACCCGCTTTCTGAAGACGCTCGCCAATTCCGCATAAAAAATCTCGGGGACAATGAGATCGACTTCTTTCTTCTCAAGGCGGGAAATCAAACTTCTGGCTTCACGGTTTAGCTCTTCATTAAAAAACCACTTTGCCCCGACAGAGGCATCCACCACGCAGGATTTCATGTGTGGTTCAACGGCTGTTCCTGTCCTCGCGGATCAACTTTGTCGAATCGCCAAAGCTGCCATACTTCCGATGCAGCCGTGCCCGGATGCGCGCAAGCCGTCTGAACACTTGGACGCGCCTTTTTTCTTCCCCGGTGCCCTCCTCCGCATGCTCAAGCGCAGCAATAAGCAGCCGAATCAGCGCCTGGTTAATGGAAAGATTCTGCGATTTGGCTAATTTCTGGACCTTATCGTGGATACGCTTAGGAATTCCCCTGACCAAAACATCGCTCATTGTTTCCTCCATATGATATCAGAATGATATCATATGAACCGGATATTGACAAGCTTCAAAACAACCGGCGTTCCCCAATAGAACGTTCGGCATCCGCCCGACCCCATATATGCCCAATGATCGCGAAAGTAATGGTGCCGATGCCGAGGAAATAACTGCCCGCGTACGTCCCATAGGCGGGATACAAAATCCGATAACCTTCAAGTTCGAGCCCGTATAGTTTTTGATCCCGTGTGTATTCAAACGCAATTTCACTCGCCTGATACTCTTGATAAAGGTCGGCAAACGGAATAAAGCGGAAGAGGGCATACGAGCCGCGCCATTTGCGGCCCGCAAAATCGCGCGCATGCCCCAGTTCATGAAGCGCGATGGTGGGAAGGTCGGAATAAAGATACACGGTGTGAGTAAATGGATTGTAACGGTCTCCGCCTAAAACCCGGTCGAAAAAAAGCACATCGCCTAGTAACACAGCAAGAAAACCGATCGTATAGCGGTAAGGGGCCCCCACTTTTGAATTTTTAAAAAGGCGCCGCATCGAATCGGCCGGAGCCCATCGGTTCAATTGGACCGCCACATTTCCAAGTTCCTCTGCATGGACTTTCAAATAGGCATTGAGGGCATCTTCCGTCTCCTTCGTAATGCGGTGGCGGCCCACCTTCCAATCCCATATCAACAATTTTGGAAGAAGCGAGAAAATATTTCCAAGAATATCCAGCGCCAGAATATTCTTTCCTTTTTTCACTTCAGGCGTGCCCGTATAACCGCGCGTCGCATATTCGTCGGGTTTCAAAGTAGCGCAGCCGGAACTGGAAACGAGAAAGCCAACCAAAACAAAAAAAGCCAACGGCCGTAAATATTTTTTATGCTCCATATGTCTCCTTTTTTGCTGAAACTTCAATAACTTTTGGAGGCGTCCTCCGAAGGGACAGCCTTCGCTAAGCTGAAGATACGAAGCGTTGTATTAAACCCGGCCGCGGCTTAAAGCGGTGAGAATCCTTCCCCGATCGGCGG
>CAYJWM010000115.1:0-3371 GCA_964373885.1 uncultured bacterium
GTCGTTACCGACGTGATTCCCCATCACGTATGGCAAAATGCCGGGACTGACCTTTACTGGGTCATGGCCCAAGAGAGCCGCGAAACGCTCCATCAAAGAGGGACGCCGAAAGAACAAATCATCATCGGCGGCATTCCCATTTCGAATTTATTCGCCAAAGAACATGATTCTTCGGAGCTTAAATCGAGTCTAGGGTTGAAGAACAATCGGCTGACCCTTTTGTTCACAAGCGGCAGTTTTGGAATCGGGCCTACCTCGAAAGTGCTGGAATCGTTAAAAGAATTTGCCGATCACATTCAAATTCTGGTGATTTGCGGTTTAAATCAAAAACTATTCCAAACGCTTAACCGCATCCGTTATCCATTTCCCGTGATTTTATTTGGGCTAATCAAAAACATGCACGAAGTAATGCCGCTGGCGGATTTATTGATCGCCAAACCGGGCGGGATTACCATGTGTGAAAGTCTGGTGAAGCGGGTCCCCATGATCATTTTGGCCGCCATTCCGGGGCAGGAAACGCACAATGCCGAGTGGCTTCTTGCCCGCAACGCCGCCCTTCAAGCGCGAACGCCCGAGGAAGTTAAATCGGCCGTCGCCCGCCTTCTGGCAGAGCCAGACTTGCTTGGCAAAATGCGGGCGTCGCTTGAAACGATACGAAAGCCGAACGCCGCAAGCGATCTCGTCAATTTTATTTTAGAGAAGGGAAGCAAGATTTCATGAAGCCGGATGCCGTAAAAGCATTAAGACAGCATTTCGAAATGCTGCGCGACTCGGGCTGTGACGTCCTTTACGGTCCGTCGGACACAAAAGAAAATATCGGTGTCGAGCCACGATCGATTGAGGCACCGGGCATGAGCAAAAAAGAGCGTCTCCTCGCTCTGCGCAAAACCGTCACGGCGTGCGTGAAATGCGGTGAACTGGCCCGAAAACGAACCCAAGTGGTATTCGGTTCCGGGAATGCCGATGCTGAACTTGTGTTCGTGGGAGAAGCGCCTGGATTTGAAGAAGACGCGCAGGGCCTGCCGTTTGTAGGACCAGCCGGACAATTGCTCACCAAAATCATCGAATCAATCGGACTGAAACGGGAACAGGTGTTTATTTGCAATGTGCTGAAATGCCGTCCGCCCGGGAACCGGAATCCCTTGCCGGATGAAATCGGAAACTGCGAACCCTATTTAACGGCGCAGCTTGAGATCATACAACCGAAAATCATTTGTGCGCTTGGGACATTCGCAGCCCAAACGATTCTTAAAACCGCCACGACCATCTCATCTTTGCGCGGGCGATTCTCTGATTATCACGGGATGAAACTCATATGCACCTTTCATCCGGCTTATTTGTTGAGAAACCCTTCAGACAAGAAGAAAGTTTGGGAAGACATGAAAATGATCCGCGCCGAGCTTGGTTTAGGCCCAGCCACATGATTACCCAGGAAGAAAAAATATCATTGGTACAAGTCGCCATCCCGCTGCCTGTCACGGGCTTGTTTACCTATCGTCTGCCGGAACATCTGGCTTCTCGCGCGCCCGTGGGTGTGCGTGTCCGGGTACCGTTTCGGAACCGGACGATTACCGGTTTTATCGTCGGCGATACGCCGGGTGAAACGGTGGCCCAGCCCAAAGACGTGCTGGAAATTCTGGATTCGAAACCGGTGCTTGACGACCATCTTCTCCGGCTTGCCAAATGGATCAGTGATTACTATTTTTCAAGCTGGGGCGAAGCCATCCAAAACATGCTTCCCAAATATGTGCCGCCCAATCGGGTGTCCCGCCGACCGGAAAGTATTCCGCAAATAACCCCCGCGCCAACTGAAAAACCCGTTTCGATTCAATTGAACGAAGAACAGGTTAGTGCCTTTTCGGCGCTCGAAACGTTTATCGCGGGAAAAAAATTTCACGAAGTTTTCCTCTTCGGCGTCACGGGCGGCGGGAAAAGCGAGCTTTACATCCGGGCCATCAAAGAAGTGCTCAAACAGGGAAAAAGCGTGATTTGTCTGGTTCCCGAAATCGCTCTTACGGAACAAATTAAACGGTTTTTCATCCATCATTTTCATGATCAACTTGAAATTCTGCACAGCAAATTAACGGACCGTGAACGCTGGAACGCCTGGGAACGAATACGGGCGGAGGAGAAAAGAGTCGTCCTGGGCGCGAGATCGGCCGTTTTTGCGCCGGCGCCGAATTTGGGGCTTATCATCATGGATGAAGAACAGGAGGGAAGCTACAAGCAGGATCAAACGCCCCGCTATCACGCCAGAGAAGTGGCGCGCTGGCGCGCACGCGATGTGGGAGCTTTATTTCTAATGGGCACGGCTACGCCCACCTTGGAAACGATGCACCGCGTTAAAACAGGAGAGGTGGCCATGCTCATGTTAACCAAGCGCTTTGACGGCAGGGAAATGCCGGCCGTTAAAATTATCGATTTGAAACAGGCGCAGGACATCACCAAAAAATTCGTCATTATTTCGCCCCAGCTTGAACGGGCCATCGAGGAAAATCTCCGGCTCAAAAACGGCATCCTTTTGCTTTTGAACCGCCGCGGTTTTTCCACCCACATTCGATGCCTTCAATGCCAAGATGTTCTCAACTGCCCTAATTGCGCTGTCTGCCTTACCTACCATCAGGAAACGGAGGAAGCGCTTTGCCATTATTGCAATTATCACATGAAAGTGCCGTCTGCTTGTTCCAAATGCAAGCATGCGTTCTTCAAATTCAGCGGCATCGGGACCGAAAAAGTGGAAAGCGAGGTCGCGCGGCTTTTTCCAAACGCAAACGTGGCGCGGCTTGACCGCGACACCGCCCGCAAACGCGGGGCGCATGAACAAATCCTGACTCGTTTCCGCTCTGGAGAGATTGATATTCTGATCGGCACGCAAATGATTGCGAAAGGATTCGATTTTCCGCATGTCACACTGGCCGGAATCGTGAATGCCGACACGGGGTTGTTGCTGCCGGATTTCCGCTCTTCCGAACGCACCTTTCAACTGCTGGCACAAATGGCGGGGCGCGCCGGAAGGGGAAAACATAAAGGGACGGTTTTGATTCAGACCTATTCACCGGAACATTATGCCATCCGGCACGCGTCCAAACACGAATATGCCGGTTTCTTTGCGGAAGAATTGGAACGACGCCGCTCACTTTCCTATCCGCCGTTTAAGCGTCTCATCAACATCATGTTTCGCGGGAAAAAGGAAAAGGACGTTTACGAAACGTCGCTCCAATTTGCGAAGGCATTTGAACAAGCGCTGCGCGGAGAACCGATCGAGCTGATCGGGCCCGCGCCTCTTCCCCTTTACCGTCTGCGCGGGCATTATCGCTGGCATTTGATGCTCCGGGGCGAGGAGTTTGAATCCAGGCACGCCCTGATCGAAA
>CAYJWM010000116.1:0-3219 GCA_964373885.1 uncultured bacterium
ACGGCAGCGAAGCAGTCGTCGCAGACGGCAGCGAAGCAGTCGTCGCAGACGGCAAAACATATCCCGTATGTGATCTTCTCTATAACGAATTGCACGCTTTAGAAGAACTGCTTCAAAATCCGGCCGACTTACCAAAAACTGCCTAGAGGGAGCTCTTCTTCCGTAGATAGACGGAATGGAGCAGGGCCAGGAGAGGCAGCAGCCCCCCGAAGGTACAAATCACGGCGGCGCCGGTCGGCAAATCCGCGAAATAGGAAAACATAATTCCCAAAATACTTGCTCCCGCTCCTATGATCCAGCCCAAAGTGAGCCGTGTGGACAGTTTGTTTGAAAAAAGGACGGCCCCTGCGGCAGGAACAATTAAAAAAGAAAATACAAGCAGTACGCCCGCAATTTGTACGGAGCTTGTGACGACAATCCCGAACGTAAGATAAAAAACCAAATCCCACCATTTAATCGAGATTTTTCTCCGGAATGCTTCATCGGGATTGGTTGAAATCAAAACAAATATTTTTCGAAACCGCCAGTGGAGCAGTCCGACAAGACCGTACAACACCGCCATTTTGACAATTTCATCTATTCCGACCAGAAGAATATTCCCCGTGAGCATGTGTTGTATGTGTTCGGCGCCTTCTCCCACACGGCTTAAGACCAAAATGGCCGCCGCCGCCGAAACGGCGTAAACGATTCCAATAATTGCTTCATGTGGCACTTTTTCTTTGCGCATCCGGGTCATGGAAAACACAATGGCTCCGGCGAAGGTGGCCAGAAGAGAAAACAAATAATTTTCCCTGCTCTCCACGCCAAATCCCGCGAACAAAGCAACGGCCGCACCCATGGCGGCGATTTGGGCCAGCGCAAGGTCGACGAAAATGACCTTGCGCTCAATGACGTGAACTCCTAAATAAGTGTGTATGCCTGTCAATACGAAACAGGCAAGCAGCGGTTTCCACATCAAGAGAACGAACTCAAGCATTTTTCCTTCTTTACTTGACAGGGACGGTTCTCGCTAACTATAAACGTGACAAAGTTTTGTGCGAGAACCGTCCCTAATTTATGATGTCAAAGCTTTTTCTAGTAGCGCGAGATTGTGGTCGATCAGGGCAGTGTAATCGGACACCCCTTTGTTTTCGCCCACTTCCTGATCCAGCGTGACCACGTGTGCGCCCGTTTCCTTCGCCACTTTTTCGGGCGCTCTACCCTCATGAAACGATTCTTTAATCACCACCTTCACCTTTTTTTCCTTCATCTCTTTCATGAGTTCGGCCAGATGCTGCGCCGTCGGAGGAATTCCGGGTTTGGGTTCCAGCTCCCCAATCGTCACAAAGCCAAAGCGCCCGAGGAAATAAGGCCAGCTTCGGTGATAAGTGACGACGTGAGCCCCTTGAAAAGGCCTAACGCGTCCGCTCCATTCTTTCATTTTTTCGTCTATTTTCTTATCGAACGCGTCCGCATTTTTCATGAAAAAATCTTTGTCTTCTGGATAAAGCTCCGAAAGACCTTTGGCAATGTTTTTGGCCATGAGTTTGGCATTCAGGGGATCCACCCAGAAATGGGGGTTGCCAAATTGATGGAGGTCTCCCTCCGCACGGGAAAGGGAGGTGGGAATTTCAAGGAGCGGGATTCCTCTCGAGGTGTCGATTGATGCTTTGCCCTCGCCGAGAAATTTGGCATTTCCGGCAGCATCGAGCAGAGGATTGCGCCAGACCTCGAGATCGAGACCATTGTGGACAAATGCGTCCGCTTTTTTGACCTTCAGGACATCCACGGGCGTCGGCTCAATGAAATGAATGTCGCGCCGGGGAGAGGCCACGTGATGAATGTCCGCTTTGTCTTGAGCGATTTCGCGGACAATGCTCGCCAGCGTGCTTGAGGTGGCCACGACGCGTATCTTCTCTGTCGCCAGCCCTTCTTCAGCAAAAAGAACAAGAAGACATAAAATAGGGACGGTTCTCCGCAACCTGTTTTGTGCGAATGGGTTAAGGTAGAATCGTCCCCGTACCAAAAAATTTGAGAGGGGGACGGTTCTGACGTAATTTCTTGTCGTGAAATAACTTGGGGAGAACCGTCCCTGAGTTGTAATCATTGGAGGGGATGTTTGTGCGAACCGATGAGGAAATTGGCCTGAAGAAAAACAATATCATCCGATTTCGCCGCCGGACTCGCCGGTTCTAAATGCTGATATTGCAATCTGAAATTCGCAAATTCGCTCTGCCAAAAGGTCAAGTAGGGCGAAATCGCCGTGGTTTGATAATGCGCGTCATTGATTCCGAGCGGTTCCACATAGTCAAATCTAACGCCGCCGCTGAATCTGCGCGAAATCCTGAAATCAAGCAGCGAATAGAAACCCCACGGATCGTCATTGATGCTCGCTTTGCCGTTTCGTTCTTGCACGTAAACTTCATTCTGGAATTTAAGTTGTTTCCCTTCCGGCAAATACCAAAGGAAAGTCGCATCAGCGCCGAATACATGGACGCTGTAGCGGTCGTCGCCTTCGGCGAGCCGGTTGATATTTTCATCCCCGAACATAGCGGTGCCGCCGAGTTCAAGACTTGTGTTATCCGTGGGCTCAAAGAAGGTTTTGATGTGTGCGTTGAAAATAGGGCGCCGTGAAATTCCGGAAAAGCTTGCGCCGTTATTGCCGCGCAAAATTTCAGCGGTGACTTCGATCGGGACATCCCAAGGGTTCGGGATATAGTTTTGAAGCCGCGCGCCGGAGGAAGCGAGACCTTCCTCGCCGAAAAAGTTTTGAATCACCAAGGGAAAGTCCACGGTGGGCAGCTGGTCGAGGTGAAGCAGGTTTTGCTTTCCGATTTTCGAGCGGAATTTCCCGATTTGGCCGCGAAATCCGAAGGGAAGGCCCCAATGAGTGTAATAGGCCTCCTCGATTTCGGTGTTTTGTGCTTCAAGCGCATCATTAAATGACAGGACGGCATCCAGCCGCGAATAGGGATCGACGTATTGGGCGATATTCAGCTCAATTTCCTTAAGGGCTATAGTATCGTTGCCTTCGCCATCGGAGCTTTCTTCGGTCAGTTTGGTTTGAATGGTTCCAACCACACCGATGTCCGGGTTGAATCCTTGGGAGAGTCCTTGGAGCCGAGGACCTTGTCCGGGAGCGGGGACAAGAGACGGTCTTGTCCCGCCTTTTTCTAAAGCTTCGATTCTTACGGTTTGCTTCTGAATCACTTCATTTTGGAATTGAACGGTGGATTGAAG
>CAYJWM010000117.1:0-3198 GCA_964373885.1 uncultured bacterium
TTTCCACGGTGGATAACGGCTGGCTGGCCGCCGCTCTGGTGGTCATTCGCCAGGCATTCCCAAAGGAGCTTGGCGAAAAGGCGACAAAGCTTCTCGGCGAAATGGATTTTTCCAAGTTTTACGACCCCTCAAACGGGCAGTTAAAACTGGGTTATGACACCGAGAAGGGAAAATTCACGCCGTATCATTACGGTTTGCTTATGAGCGAGGCACGGCTCGCGAGTTACGTCGCGATCGGAAAAGGCGATCTCGAGCCGGAGCATTGGGCCCGCATTTACCGGACCCTGCCGGAAGAATGGGATTGGCAGAAGCAGCGGCCCGAGGGCGAAGAAATAAAGTTGTTCGGTCAGCCGGTATTTGAGGGACACTATACTTTTTTGGGTAAGAAATTCGTCCCCAGTTGGGGCGGTTCGCTCTTTGAATTTTTAGCGCCCGCGCTTTTGGTAAAGGAACAAAAATTCGCGCCGAAGGGCTTGGGTAAAAACAACGAAGTTGCTACGGATCTACATATCGAGTATGCGCTCAAGGAGCGGGGTTATCCGGTCTGGGGCTTGGCGCCATGCGCGGTTCGAAATGGAGTGGGCTGGATTTACCGCGAATACGGTGTCGCCGGGCTCGGCTCAAAAGAAAAAGGTTATTCGGACCGCGGCGTGATCACGCCTTACGCGTCCATTTTGGCGCTTGAGATGCGGCCGAAGGAAGTGATTGAAAATTTGCGCAAGCTGCTTTCCCGTTATCCGGACATTTACGGAGAATACGGGTTTTATGATTCTGTAGATACCGGGAAAGGGATTGTGAATCATCAGTACCTGGTGTTGGACCAGGGGATGAGTTTTATCGCCATCGCCAATTTTTTGAGGTCGGGTGTGATTCAAAATCATTTTCATGCGGACCCGATCGGGAAAAAAGGAGAGGCGCTGCTTCAAGAAGAAGTGTTTTCAATTAATTGACCGCGCTTTGCGCGGTCATCCTGAGCGAAATAGCTGTCATTCTGAGCCCTTCGGTGTCATGCTGAGCCTGCCTGCCGGCAGGCAGGCGATAGCGAAGCATCTCAGGGTAAACTCCGCGAAGAATCTATGCATAGATCCTTCGGGCTTCGCCCTCAGGATGACATCGAAATCGGCCTCAGAATGACAACGGAAAAGGAGAATAAAGACAATGAAACGTTATGGTTTGTTTGCGTTGTTGGTTGCAGTAGTTGTGGGGCTGAGCATTCCGGCCTTTGCCGCCGAAGGTGCGACGGTAACCGGTGCACGAGCAATGGGTGGCAGCACCGTATCTGAAGATACAAGTATGCCGGGATCAGCGGGCATCGGCGGAGGTCAGGAACTTGTGGTCGCCGATTTTGACACTGGCGACAAACCCAATAATCTTGGGGCGGATTTCGGCAGTTGGGACAAGGACCCAAATGATGAAACTCAAGCCATGCAGATGAGTTTTGAGTCGGATGATGCGCTGGGTGACAAACTCGGCTATTCCATACGGCTTGATTATGACGTGGATTCTCCGAATCCCGCTTACAACGGTTTTTGGATGAAGCTGAACAATTTGGACGCCACGGCCTATGACACCGTTAATTTTTACGTGAAGGGCTCCGCGGAAGCCGGTTTCACAAAGCGGCTCAAGATTGAGCTCAAAGATTCCACGATGAAGCCGTCGCCTTTCATCATTGCCGGTCTCAGCGACCAGTGGCAGAAGTTTTCCATTCCGTTCGAGAAATTCAGACGGGTGAAAAGCTGGGATGCGCTGACCGAGTTTGTGGTTGTCTTTGACGACATCAACTCGAATCCCAAAACAGGCACCATTTTCCTGGATCAAGTGACGTTTTCCAAGGGCTAAACCCATGGCCTCCGAAACGACTGCCTTAGAAAGGAGAAGCGTCGTGATCAAACAAATGCTTTTGAAGGATCGAGTTCTCACGGACAAGGAGCGCAAAAACCTTGCCATCCTGGAGGTGATCCGGAAAAACGGGCCGATTTCCCGTACCGATATCTCGAAAATCACGGAGTTGAATATCGTCACGGTCTCCAATTACGTCAACCATTACATCAAAAAAGGCCTCGTGATTGAGGGGGAGCTCGATGAATCTACCGGCGGCCGCAAACCGGTGCTTGTGGAGCTCAATCCTAAGGCGGGCTACATTGTCGGCGTGGGTTTGAACATGATGACGATGGTGGGTGTGTTGGTGGATCTTGAGATCAACGTGATCACCGAGATCAAAAAGGAAAGGGCCCCCGAGAATTCCGAACTCGTGATTCAGAAAATGGTGGATTTGGCCCAGGAAATCATCGAGAAATCGGACGTGGACAAAACGAAAATCGTGGGCGTGGGCGTCGGCGTTCCGGGGATTATCGATGAACGGGGCCGCACGATACGCTGGCCGCAAAGTCTCGGTGAAAAAGACATTTCCGTCTGTCTTTCCATCAAGGACACATTCGAGAAACGGCTCAATATTCCCACCTTTGTTGAAAACGACGCCAATGCCGCGGTGCTCGGCGAAAAATGGCTGGGGCTCGACCGCGATATCCGCCATCTGGTGTATATGTTCTCGGGTGTCGGCGTCGGCATTATCATCAACGGCGAAATTTACCGGGGCGCTACGGGAGCGGCGGGCGAGCTTGGGATTTCCAGCGCGAAAGCGTCTCAGGAGGAAATCAAAAATATGGCCGCAAGTCTTGGGCGCTGGGAAATGGATTTGGGCATGACCCGTCTCGCTCAGGAACGGGTTCGCGCCGGAGAAGCTACGGTGTTGAAGGAATATTGCGGCGGCAACGCGGATAAACTGACCTTCAAGGACATTGTCAAAGCGGTAAAGGAAAAGGACCCCTTTGCCCTTAAGACAGTCGAGAAGGGCGGATACGCGCTTGGGAAAAAGGTGGCGTTTTTAGCGAATTTGCTCAATCCCGAGATCGTGGTGATCGGCGGCGGAATCGAAGATTGCGGAGCCCCGCTTTTGGATTCGATCAAAACGGCCGTGAAGGAATGGGCGGTTGAAGAAGCCGCGGCCCATGTGAAAGTTATTCCTTCCGCGTTTGGCGAAAATGCGGTGGCGCTCGGCGTGGTCGGAATCGTGGCCCGCGAAGTATTTGCTCAGGCATAGGATATAAGAACCTACGGGTGCATCCCACTTGATACAGTTGCTCTTCGTGTCATCCTGAGCCCTTCGTTTGTCATGCTGAGCCTGCCTGCCGGCAGGCA
>CAYJWM010000118.1:0-2979 GCA_964373885.1 uncultured bacterium
GTCATCGTGAACGGCTGCGAATCCGAACCGTTCCTGACCTCCGATCATTTGCTCATGCTCAATCATGCCGCCGATATTTTAAAAGGGGCCGAGCTTTTGCGCAGCGCAGCGGGCGCCCGGGAAGCGGTGATCGCTGTCGAAGACAATAAATGCGAGCTTGTGGAATTGCTGAACAGTAAAAATTACGGGCTTAAAATCAAAACCGTGCGCACGCAAATGCTTCCCGCGCGTTATCCGCAAGGCATGCCGCGAACGCTTGCGGAAACCATCACGGGAAGAAGATTTCGGCGCGGCGAAGCGCTGACGGCCTCAGGCGCATGGGTGACGGGAGTCGCAACGGCATTTGCGGTTTATGAGGCCGTATTTTTAAGAAAACCGCTTTATGAACGCGTGGTGACCGTGACCGGGCCTTCCATATTCGAACCTAAAAATATGTGGGCGCGCATCGGAACTTCGGTATCCGATCTTATCCGCTCCGCAAAAGGCCTGATGCGCGAACCGGAGCGCGTCATCCTGGGCGGCCCCATGACGGGCCGGGCCATTGAATCGCTTGAAACACCGGTCACAAAAAACGTGCGCGGCATTCTGGCGCTCCCGGCCGAGACAACCGGAAGCGCGAAAGAAGAACCATGTATCCGCTGCGGTCTTTGCGTAGAGGTTTGCCCGGAATCGCTTGTGCCGGAGACGCTCATCCGCGCCGTGCGCAAAGAAAATCAAGCGCTTGCCGAAGAGTACGAGCTATCCGAGTGTACGGAATGCGGCGCGTGTGCTTATATCTGTCCCTCAAAAATTCCGATCGTCGATATCATTCGGCATGGAAAGATAAAACCAGCGGCCGGCGAGCGTCTTTTAGAACCCGCGAATGCCCTCGCTCACCAACCTTAAACTCGCGCTCGCAGGCGCTCCTCATCTGCATGCGGAAGATTCCGCTGCGCGATGGATATGGTGGCCTTTCTTTGCGCTTCTTCCGGCTTTAATCACAAGTTTCGTCATGTACGGCCTCGGCGCCGTTTTTGCTTTTTCGCTGGCCGCCGGCTCCGCCGTCGGGTTTGAAAGCTTGTTCAAGCCGCGATTTAAAATCGGGAATTCGCTCTTTTTGGCGGCGCTTTTAACCTTTCTCACGCCTCAATCGGCCGATTGGCGCATGATTATCCTCGGTTCTTTTGTAGCGGTTGTCGTCATTCGTGAATTCTTCGGCGGCTTCGGCCAAAATTTATTTCAACCGGCCTTGGCGGGATTTGCCGTTTCACTTCATTTCTTTCCCGAGGACGCATCCTCCCTCCTGCTCCCTTCCGGCGTTCTCGGCATGATCTTTGTTTGCACCGGCGGCCTTTTTCTGATTCTAAAAAAATGGGCGCGATGGGAAATCCCGCTTTTCTTCCTAACGGGTGCCCTCACCGCTTCCATCGTGCTCGGCACAAATATAGGAGGCGTATTTAGCTCCGAAATACTGCTTCTGGGTGCTTTCTTTTTGGCAGCGGACGTTTCTGCCTCGCCGATCACGAGAGGGGGAAGACTCGTATTCGCTTTTTCGGGCGGCGGGCTCGCGGTTTTGTGGGGTCAATCGTTAAGCACAGTGGAAGCGCTCGCTTATTCCCTGCTTCTAATGAACACCATGACCCCTTTACTGGACAGTGCCTTCCGTCTTCGGCGACTGCCCAACGGGTGGGACTGCCGCCCCAGACGTAGATCCGGTGACCGATGATCTCCCTTGCGGTCACTGCGGCGCTTCCGCTTCTTTACGGAATAAAAAATTTTGAGTCGGCGCTTGTATTCGCAAGCGCCGTTTTTCTGTCCCTCTTTTTCCTGGAACTTGTGTTTTTCGCTTCCTGCAAACTCAGGCGGCCGATTAAAAACGCTTTAACCGGTTTTGTGCTCATTTCGTGCGTTTTGATCCCCCTTTCACTGGCCCGCGAACTTTTATGGCCGGGAATATGGCCGCATTCTGCGGATTTCTTTCCGCTTACGTTTGCGGGCGCTTTCGCTCTTGCGCGAAGCACCACCTTGGGAACAAATCCCCTTGCTTTTCGTGTGCGCCTCTGGGCCGGATTTGCTTCGCTGGTTCTTGTGTTCGGCGCCTGGTGCGAAGGGGGCGCTTTATTTCAAACCTTTCCGGCGGGGCCTTTTTGGTTGATTGCTTTTTTCTTGATCGCGCAACGACTTTTTAAAAAATCGGAGAGCCCATGACGGAAGACGGAATTTTTTCTTTTGCGGGGCTTGCGCTGGCACAAATTATTTTTTATAAAATCCGCTTGAAACAGGCCGCGAGAATTTGCTGGGCGCTGTGGGGAATATACTTCGCCATGTTTCTCCTCCTGCAAACAAGCCGCACGCTCGAAATCCCTGCTCCGCTTGCCTCGGGTATCCCGCTCCTGCTTTTTGCGCTCCTCTTTATGGTCTGCGAATTCTTGAAGCGTTTTCAGAATATTAAATTGGCGCTTCAAAGAGAAAAAAACTTTTACCTGTACTCAGGCATCTGGGCAGCGGTTATTCAAGTGAGCTTCTCGCGAGGCGGGGCGATCGTCAACGGACTTTTGGAATCGCTTCTGGCGGCGTCTCTGCTCCCCCTGCTCGCGGCCGTCAATGAACGGCTTGAGCTTTTGGACATTCCGAAAAAATTGGCCGGGCTTCCCGCCCTTTTAATTACGGGCGGGATTTTAGCGATGGGTCTTAAATTTGTTTTTTAAGCGCGGTGGCGAGGCCGTCGATTTCATTTTCTGAATGTGCGGCGGATACCGTCACCCGAAGCCGCGCTTTCCCTTTAGCGACGGCAGGGTAACGCACGGCGGGAACGAAAAATCCTTCCTCGAACAAACATTGGGCCGCTTCAAGCGCCTTTTTCTCGTCTCCAATCAGAATCGGAACAATCGGAGATGAACTTTCTCCGCCAGAGGCGAATCCGCCGCGCTGTGTGGCGGGCAAAACCGGCAGCGAAGCAGTTGTCGCCGATGCGCCAACTACTGCTCGGGAAGATTTGGA
>CAYJWM010000119.1:0-2903 GCA_964373885.1 uncultured bacterium
AAAAATTCCCAGCCCTCATATTTTTTGACCAATCCTTCGGTTTCAAAGCGCCGGACTTGCTCATCCAGCGCGTACATTAATTGCTGGCCCGTGGTGGAACCGGCAAATGCAGTGCGGTGAAATTTAGTGCCGCCGAAACGGCGGAAGTCAATAAGCCCTTCGGGCGTGCGGTTAAAGGGAACGCCGATACGGTCAAAATAATAAATAATCTCGGGCGCGGCATAGCACATGCCCTTCACCAGCGGCTGATTGGCCAAAAAATCCCCGCCCAGAATGGTCTCTTCAAAATGCATTTGCGGAGAATCGCCTTCGCCTTTGGTATTCACGGCGCCGTTGATTCCGCCCTGTGCGCAAACGGAATGCGACCTCCGGCACGGCACGATTGAGAAAATATCGACGTGATGTCCGGCTTCGGCAAGTTTGATCGTGGCCATCAAACCCGCCAACCCGCCGCCCACCACAATGAATTTTTTGTTAGTATTCATAATCTTCGATCAGGGACGGTTCTCGCTAACTCTTCTTACAAAAACAAGTTACAGAAGACCCGTCCCTTCTTCAGTTCTCTTCTATTTGGGGACGGATCTAATATAAGTCATTTTGTTTAAATGGCTTATCGAGAACCGTCCCTAAGTTAAAGCAGACGAATTAACGAAAAGGTTCCGACGATAAAAATAAGCAGCCCTAAAATTCCGAAACCGATACCGACCTTGCGCTGCGACTGGGGGCTCACCGTAATTCCCCAACTCACACAGAATCCCCAAATCCCGTTTGAAAAATGAAAACAAACGGCGGCCAACCCGACCACATAAAACCAAAACATGCCCGGCGCAACCATCAGCTCCTGCATGCGCGCATAGCTGATCTCCGTGCCGTACAAAGCATTGACGATGCGGGTGTGATAAGCGTGATAGCCGATATAAATTAAAGCGATAATTCCCGTGATGCGCTGAAGCGTGTATAAAAAATTTTGCGTATAGGGGTAAGAACTTAAGTTGGTCTTTCCGGAAACGGTGACAAAAATGCCGTATCCGGCGTGATACAAAATCGGAAGCCCGATGAAGAAAATTTCAAAAAACACAACGAGCGGAAGACTTTGCAGAAAATGAATTTGGCGGTTATAAGCATTCGGCCCAAATAAAATAAAGGAATTTGAAAACATGTGCTCGAGCAAAAAAAACCCGATCGGAAACACGCCCGAAAGCGAGTGCAAGCGCTTCAGCCAAAATTCGTGAGATGTTTTTGACAAGTCCATATTTTAACTGTAATTTGCAACCGGCGTTTCTCGAAGCGCCTTCGACGCGAGAAAATTGCGGACTGAATTTTCTCGCAGAGGGCCGAGCACGGCCGTCTTTGCTACGCAGCCGCCGTAAAACGGCCGCGCGCAGGGAAGCGGAGAGAAATGCCGGTTGTAACTATGCAATTAATTGCCTCAACACGTATTGCAAAATGCCGCCGTGTTGATAATAAGCAAGTTCCACGGGCGTGTCAATTCGCGCGCGGGCCGTGAATTTCTTGCCGCCCGCACTTACTTGAATCATTTTGCCGGCCGCAAGTTTGTCACTAATTCCGGAAAGTGAATAAACTTCTTCCCCCGTAAGCCGGAGCGACTCCCGGTTTTCCCCTTCCTTGAATTCAAGCGGCAAAATACCCATCCCGATCAAATTGCTGCGGTGAATGCGCTCGAAACTCTCGGCAATCACGGCTTTTACGCCGAGAAGCGCAGGCCCCTTGGCCGCCCAGTCGCGCGATGAACCGGCGCCGTATTCTTTTCCGGCGATCACAATCAACGGCACGTTTTCTTGTTTGTATTTCACCGACGCGTCAAAAATTGAGAGCTGTTCTCCGTCCGGCAAATGCCTCGTGACACCCCCTTCCACGTTTGGAACAAGCAGATTTTTCAAGCGAATATTAGCAAAAGTGCCGCGCACCATGACTTCATGATTGCCCCTCCGCGCACCGTAGGAATTAAAATCTTCCGGAGAAACGCTGTTTGCAATCAAATATTTCCCGGCAGGGCCGTCTTTGGCGATCGAGCCGGCCGGAGAAATATGATCGGTAGTGACCGAATCTCCCAATACGGCCAACACGCGGGCATTTTGAATGTCTTTGAGCGGAGGCGGCTTTAATGGCATGGAATCAAAATAAGGCGGCTTTTTAATATAGGTAGACTTGGGGTCCCATGCAAACGTGTCGCCCGCGGGAATGTGAATGGATTTCCAATTCTGATCCCCCTCAAACACATTGGAATACTGTTTCTCAAACATTTTGGCCTGAATTTTAGCGAGATAACTTTTAATTTCATCCACCGTAGGCCATAAATCACGGAGATAAACTGGTTTTCCCAATTTGTCTTTTCCGATGGGCTCTTTCGTCAAATCCGTTTCAATCGTGCCCACAAGTGCGAAAGCAACCACCAAGGGCGGTGAGGCCAAATAATTGGCGCGCACGGACGGATGAATGCGGCCCTCGAAATTGCGGTTTCCGGACAAAACCGAAACTGCGACCAAATGATTCCCGCGAATCGCTTTTTCAACCGCTTCGGGAAGCGGACCCGAATTTCCGATGCAAGTCGTGCAGCCGTAGCCCACCAAATAAAAACCAAGCTGCTCCAAATAAGTCTTAAGTCCCGTTTCCCCCAAATAATCCATCACCACTTTGGAGCCGGGCGCAAGACTTGTCTTCACCCACGGTTTTGTCTCAAGCCCCCGTTCGACTGCTTTTTTCGCCAAAAGTCCTGCGCCGATCATGACGGAGGGATTGGAGGTGTTTGTGCAGCTCGTGATCGCCGCGATCACCACCGAACCGTTTTGAAGCTCAAAACGTTTCCCGTTCATCTCGACTGCGACCCTTTTTTCGTCTGCGACGACTGCTGCGCTGCCGTCTGCGACGACTGCTGCGCTGCC
>CAYJWM010000120.1:0-2789 GCA_964373885.1 uncultured bacterium
GGCAAATCCAATATTTCCGACGCCATTCGATGGGTGCTCGGCGAGCAGAGCGTCAAATCCTTGCGCGGCTCGAGCATGGAAGATGTGATCTTTAGCGGAAGCTCGCTCAAAGAACCGCTCAATCTCGCCGAAGTGTCACTGACACTTTCCAATGAATCTAGAATTCTCGCTATCGATTACGATGAAGTCACCATTACGCGCCGCCTGTATCGCTCCGGCGACAGCGAGTACCTCCTCAATAAAAATACTGTGCGTTTGAAAGATATTAGTGAGCTATTGATGGGCACGGGCATCGGTACGGAAAATTATTCGATCATCGAGCAGGGTAAGATGGATCTCATTCTTAATTCCAAACCTGAAGACCGCCGCACGATCTTTGAGGAAGCGGCCGGCATCACCAAATTTAAATCTAAGAAAAAAGAGGCGCTGCGTAAACTTGAGCAGACCGACCAGAACCTTTTGCGCGTCAGCGATATCATCGAGGAGGTGCGGCGTCAGATCTCCTCGATCGAGCGCCAGGCGCGAAAAGCGGAGAGTTATAAGATCGAGTTTGAAAAATTGAAATCGCTTGAGCTTTCCGTTGCTTCACGTGAATTTTTAAGTTTCGACCGGAAAAAAAGAGGGCAGGAAGAAGGCCTTGAGTCTTTGAAGAATGAAGAAAACGAGGTCTGGGCCCTCGCGGGGTCGCTGGAGCGGCTGCTCGACGAAAAACAGCAGACACTGGATGAGGCGAATCAATCGCTGCAGGACACCCAAACCAAGGAAGTCCAGACCAGCGCCGAGATCCGCCGCAATCAAGACCGCGTCCTTTTGAATCGCGAGCGCGTCGGGGAGCTCGCCGAGCGCCGTGAAAATCTTCTGAAGCAGATCGAGCACTCCCAACGCCGTGCCGAGGAATTTAATCTGGAATATGAAAATTTAAACCGTGAATTTGAAACGATCCAGCGTGAAGAGTCCGAGGGGCTCGTTTTCCTGAATTCCGTCGAGGCCGAGTTTACCGGGATGGACCGGTTCATCCAAAACTCTTCGAAAGAAACGGAAGCTACCAAACTTAAACTATTCGATATTGCCAATCGGAAGGCGCATCACCAAACCGAAATTGCCAAGGTCCGCGCGGAAGCCCACACGCTTCAAATCCGTCTTAGACGGCTGAAAGAGGAAGAAGAAGCGGTGTTGAAGGAAATTCGGGAAGCGGAGGAAAATTTTGGCGTCTCTTCTTCTGAGGCCTCGGCGGCCCAGCATGGCCTGGCCGGGCCGACGCTTCGCGCCAAGGTCAAGGAATTCAAGGAAAAAATTCTCTCGATCCTCCGCGCAATGGTTGGCAAAGAAAACCTGGGAGCCGGGTCTCCGGAAGACACGGCGCTTGATTCCGAGATCCACCGTTTTGCGGAAGAAGTGATGAGCGCCCAAGGGCAGCTGACGACCGAGCAAAGCCGGATGCAATTTTTCGGGGAAACCAAAAAAAGGCTCGAGGAGCGTCTGGCGCTGATCGCCCAGGAGAGGCGTGACCTGTTGGATGAGGGAGACGCGCTAAAGGAGAGAGAAACAAGCGATGAGGCGATCGCGCGTTCTATTCAGGATGAAGAAAAAACGCTGAATGACGCGCTCGCTCAAATTGGAAATTCCCTCAAAGAAAAAACGGGGGACAGGGAAGCGTTGATCGTGCGTCTGACCGAAACGCGTTCTAAACAAAGCCATTGCATCGCCAAACGCGAGAAGATCGAGAAAGATAAAAATTGGGTGCTCGAATCTAAGATCAACGAGGAGAACCAGCTTCTCCGGTTTGGAAAAGAAATCGAGGAAGCCAACGCCAAAAAAGAGGCGCTCGAGAGTGAGAATCTTTCGCTCGAGGAAGACTTCTCCCAGTTTTCGCTTTCGCGGGATGAGCTGTTAAAACAGATCGAAGCTTTTCGCCATTCGCGTGAGGAGATCGTCTCGGAAGTCGAAGCGCTTGACCGCTCAAAGAACGAGAAGCTTAAGATCCTCGAGGAAGCCAAAAATAAGGTGCACGCGTACGAACTTCAGAATGCCGAGATCCGCTACGAAATGGACCGTATCAAGGAAAGGATCTTTAACGCTTATCAGGTCGACCTTGCGGTCCAGGCGGAGATTACCCAGACTCAGGCCGCGGCGACTGAAAGTTTTGGCGGGGGAGCGGATTTTGACATCGAAGAAGCCAAGGCCTCCATCCAGACCTTGAAAGAAAAACTCAACAAAATGGGCCCGGTGAATTTAGTCGCGATCCAAGAGTATGACGAAATGAAAGCGCGTTTTGATTTTCTGACCAAACAACAGCAGGACCTGAACCAAGCGAAGGGCGACCTGCATAAAGCGATCCTCAAGATCAATCGCACGACAAAAGAAATGTTTACTGAGACTTTCACCAGTATCCAGAAATATTTCTCGGAATATTACAAGCTGCTATTCGGCGGCGGTTCCGCGGAGTTGGTTCTTTTGGATGAAACGGACGTCTTGGAAAGCGGGATCGAAATTGTGGCCCGCCCGCCGGGGAAAAAGCTGCAAAACATCACGCTGTTGTCCGGCGGTGAAAAGGCTTTGACCGCCGTGGCGCTCATGTTCTCGCTTTTTAAAGTCCGCCCGAGCCCCTTCTGTGTGCTGGATGAAATTGACGCGCCGCTCGACGAGCCCAATATCGATCGTTTCTGCACGGTTTTGAGGGAGTTTGTGGCGGGGTCGCAATTTATCGTGATCACGCATAACAAGCGCACGATGAATTTGGCCGACGCGATGTATGGGATCACGATGGCGGAAACCGGAGTGAGTAAGAT
>CAYJWM010000121.1:0-2603 GCA_964373885.1 uncultured bacterium
CCCCGACGCTTTCTTTCAAGGAGCACGAGCGCGTCATTGAGGTTGTGATAGAAGCTGCGAACCGGGAGGTGCCGGTCCTGGCGGGAACAGGCGCCAATAATACCGACGAAGCGATCTATCTTACGAAGTTCGCTAAAAAAGCGGGGGCGGCCGGCGCGCTTTCAGTTACCCCTTATTACAATAAACCGACACAGGAGGGGCTTTATCGTCATTACAAGATGATCGCCGAAAAAGGTGAACTTCCGATCGTTCTCTATAACGTGCCCGGGCGCACAGGGGTGTCTCTGACGCCGGAGACGGTTGCGAGATTGGCGGAGATTAAAAATATCGTAGCGATCAAAGAGGCGACCGGCAGCATGGACCAGGCCTCGCATATTTTATCGCTTTGCGACATCACGGTTTTGAGCGGCGATGATTCGCTGACACTCCCGCTTTTGTCTCTTGGCGCGAAAGGTGTCATTTCGGTGATCGCGAATATTTTGCCGGAAGCGGTCGCCGGGATGGTGGACGCGTATTTCAAGGGGAATCATAGAGGAGCCAAAGAACTGCATTATAAAATGTTTCCGCTCTGCCATGCGCTTTTTATAGAAACAAATCCTATTCCGGTGAAGCGCGCCATGAAGCTTCTGGGGCTTTGCAGCGACGAGCTGCGTTTGCCGCTTTGCGGAATGAGCGAGGCGAATGAAAAGATTTTGGTAAAGGCCATGAAAGATTATGGCCTTGCGGTAAAGGGGTAATCGATGGTTCACCCCGTTAGAAATCGTGCTTTTTGATGGTGAGTGATGACAGCGGAGGATTGTGGCATGAATGACAAGATTTCTAACGGGGTAAAGATCGCGGTGAACGGCGCTCTCGGGCGCATGGGGACGCGGATCCTTTCATTGGCCCGCGATTCAAATGATTTCAAGATAGGTGCAGGCGCCGATTTTGATCAAAATAATAAACCCTCGGCCGAAGCTTTAAAAGGGGTTGATGTTTTAATTGATTTTTCGCTGCCCGAAGGTACGCGGGAAGCCCTCAAAGCGTGTCTCGAAGCCAAGACGGCCATTGTCATCGCGACCACAGGGCTTGGTGAAAAAATAGAAGGGGAAGTAAAGGAAGCCTCCCTAAAAATCCCGGTTCTTTTGTCACCGAATATGAGTCGTGGGGCTAATGCCCTGATCGAGCTGGCGGCCTTAGCCGCTACAAAATTTGGTAAGCCGTATAGCATTAAGGTCATGGAAGCGCATCACATCCATAAAAAAGATAGGCCAAGCGGAACAGCCAAAAAAATTGTGCAGGCAATCGCAAAAGCAAAGGGTTGGGATTCGGCTAAAGCCGCGGAAATGGAAAACGATGTCGAGGTTATTCGAGAAGGCGAGGTCGTTGGCGACCATACCGTGATTTTCAGCGGCCCCGGGGAGACTTTCGAGCTTCATCATCACGCGGAGTCTCGGGATGCGTTCGCGAACGGCGCGCTCGACGCCGCGCTTTTTTTGGCTGGAAAGAAACCGGGTTTCTACAGCATTTCCGACGTTTTAAGGAAAGAGAAGTAAGCCGCGCGATGGCATTTTTTCTCGAAGAATCCAATCGTTTGAAGACGCTCCCGCCCTATCTCTTCGTCGAGATTGACCGCGCCAAACGAAAGGCGATCGAAAAGGGTGTAAAGGTCATTGATTTTGGCGTGGGCGATCCCGACCAGCCGACCCCAAAATTTATTTTGACGGCCATGCAGAAAGCGATCAGAGACCCCGGCACACACCACTATCCCTTGGATCGCGGTTACGCGCCGTTTCGTCAGGCGGTTTCGCAATGGTTAAAAAAAAGATTCAGACAAAGCTTTAACCCGGACACCGAAATCCTGCCGCTGATCGGCTCGAAAGAAGGGATTGCGCATCTGCCGCTTGCTTTTATCAATCCCGGCGATAGTGCGCTCATCCCTGACCCCTGCTATCCGCCCTATAAAAGCGGCACGAGTTTCGCGGGCGGTCAAGGGGTCCTGTTGCCGCTCAAGGAAGAAAACGGTTTTTTGCCTCATTTGGAATCGATCCCGCCCGATGTGGTGAAAAAGTCTAAAATTATTTTTGTGAATTATCCCAACAATCCTACGGGAGCCGTGGCGCCCCGCGCCTTTTACCAAAAATTGGTTCAGTGGGCGATGGCTCATCGAATTTTAATCGTGTCCGACCTCGCGTATTCCGAGGTCTATTTCGGGAAAGAAAAACCGCTCAGTATTTTCGAGATTCCGGGCGCGCGGAAGGTGGCGATCGAATTTCATTCGCTTTCCAAAACCTGCAACATGACGGGTTGGCGCATCGGTTTTGCGATTGGCCGCGCGGAGGTCATTGCCGCGCTTCTCAAGGTCAAATCCAATGTGGATTCCGGTGTATTCACCGCGGTCCAAAAAACCTCTATGGAGGCGCTTAAGAACAGCTTTGGATTTTCCAAGAAAACCAATATTCTCTATCGCCGGCGACACGACCTTTTAGTGGAGGGCTTGCGGGGGCTTGGATTTCCGGTGAAGCAGAACCACGCCACGTTCTACGTGTTTACAAAACTGCCGGCGGGACAAAAAGACTCGACGCGCTTTTGCAAAGAGCTCTTAGAAAAAACAGGGATTGTTG